>CAZDGY010000074.1:0-13618 GCA_964504685.1 uncultured Kofleriaceae bacterium
TCAAATCTATGAAGGCACGTCGCAGATCCAGCGAATCGTCATCGCGCGCAACGTCCTCGGCGGCAAGTAGCGATAAACCGCACGCTCGGTCGCGGCATCTCGCCCCAAATCCGTTGCGAAGTATCTCCGTGCTGGAACAAAGCGACGGAAGCCGGTAACAAACGGACCGTGTCATCCATCCTCGTCGTCGACGATGATCCAGAGCTGTGCGAGTTGGTCCGGTTCGGGCTGGCGCCGCATGGCTTCGAGGTCAAATCCAAACCCACCGCACCCGAAGCGCTGACCGCGATCGGTAGCTTCGAGTTCGACTGCATCGTCAGCGATCTCGGCTTACCGGGCATGCACGGCTTCGAGCTGATCGAACGCATCGTGGTCAATCGGCCGGAGTTGCCGGTGATCGTCGTGACCGGCAGCGGCGATTTCCAAACCGCGGTCACTGCGATGCGCGCCGGCGCTTACGACTTCGTGACCAAGCCACTCGACCTCGGCGCCCTGATCCTCGCGGTGCGGCGGGCGGTCGAGCGCCGATCGCTGCGAGCCGAGGTCGGCAAGCTGCGGCGCGCGTTGACCGATGCGCGCCGATTCGAATCGCTGATCGGTGCGAGCTCGGCGATGCAGCACGTCTACGACACGATCCAACAGGTCGGCGCGACCGATGCGACGGTGCTGATCACCGGGCAATCGGGCACCGGCAAAGAGATGGTCGCGCGCGCGCTGCACAGTCAGAGCAAGCGCGCGGCGGGGCCGTTCATCGCCGTCGATTGCGCGTCGATTCCGGATGCGCTGATCGAGAGCGAGTTGTTCGGTCACGCGCGCGGTGCGTTCACCGACGCGAAGACCGAGCGGGTGGGGTTACTCGCCCAGGCGAACGGCGGCACGCTGTTCCTCGACGAGGTCGCCGAGCTGCCGCTCTCGGTCCAGCCGAAGCTGCTGCGCGTGCTGCAGGAGCGCCGCGTTCGGCCGATCGGAAGCGATGTCGAGTCGGCGTTCGATGTCCGGCTCGTGTGCGCCACCAATCGAGATCTCGATGCAATGGTCGCCGAGGGGGCGTTCCGCGAGGATCTGTACTACCGGATCAACGTCGTCCAGCTCGCGTTGCCGCCGTTATCGGCGCGTGCGGGCGATGTCTTGCTGCTCGCGCAGCACTTCGTCGATCACTTCGCGCGGATGTTCGCGCGCGAGGTCCGCGGCATCTCGCCCGATGCTGCGGAGCGGATGCTGCGTTATAACTGGCCGGGCAACGTCCGCGAGCTGCGCAACGCGATCGAGCGCGGGGTCGCGATGTGCCAGGGCCGGGACCTCTCGGTCGAAGACTTGCCGGAACGGATGCGGATGTACCGGCCCGGTCCGGCGCGCGCGGGCAGCGAGCCCGAGAGCGAGCTGAGTCTCGACGAGATCGAGCGCCGCCATATCCTGCGTGTGCTCGCTGCCCACAACGGCAACAAGCTCGCCGCATCGCACTCGCTCGGTATCGATCGCAAGACCCTATATCGCAAGCTATTGCGCTACGGTGTCGATCGCGAACAGTGAGCTCCGCGCAGCCTTCTGAAGACTTAGAGACCCACGCATCGGCGTGGCCTGCACTCGTCGCCCTTGCGGTCGTGATCGTGCTGCCGCTGGTCGAGCTCGCGTTCGACTTGATCAGCGGGCAACAGACGACCGGCCGGATCTCGGCCATGGTCGACAACTCGCTGCAGTCGGTCGAGATCGCCGACGACCTGCGCTACCAAGCTGCGCGGCTCGCGGCGGCGCGCGACGACGCCGGGCGAATCGCCTCGGTGACCGTCCAGATCGACGCGGATCTCCACGCGTACGAGCCGCTCGCGACCGAGGTCGGCGAGCGCGAAGAGCTGACCCGGCTGCGCGGCCTGTTCGCGGAGCTGCGCGCGGCCGGCGCCACCGCGGTGCGGGTCGACGCGATCGAGGACTCGGTCGACCACCTCGTCGAGATCAATCAGCGCGCGGCGCAGGCGAGCGCCGAAGCGGTGCGCGATGCCCACCAACGCGAGCTCGTGCTCGACACCGCCGTCGGTGCGATTACGCTCGCGGTCGCCCTCGGGGTCGCGGTCGTGATCCTGCGCAACCAACGCCGGCAACGTGCCCTCGCGACGGCGCACGTCGCCACGCTCGGCGCGCGCAACCGCGAGCTCGCGGCATTCGCGGCGCGAACTTCGCACGACCTCAAAGGCCCGCTCAGTCCATTGCGCGGCTACGCCGACATGCTGACGACGCACGACCAGCCCGAGGTTCGCGAGGTTGCGACGCGGATCCGGCGCGCCGCCGACCGGATGACCGCGATCGTCGAAGACTTACTCGAGCTGTCGGTCCACGGCCGGCCCGCTGCTGGCGAGGTCGTCGTCGCGCCGATCGTCCTCGAGTTGCTCGACGAGCTGCGCGGCGAGCTCGCCGGCGCCGAAGTCGTGGTCGCGCTCGGCGATGTCACGACCGCATGCTCGGCCGGTGTGCTCTCGCAAATCATGCGCAACTTGATGACCAATGCCGCGAAGTATCGCGCACCGGAGCGCCGCCTCGTGTTGCGGGTCGAGGCGAAGCGCGATGGCCAGATGGCCGAGATCGCGGTGGTCGACAACGGGATCGGGATGTCGGCCGAGACGATCGCGCACGCGTTCGAACCGCTGTACCGCGCGCCGAGTGCGTCGGCGCCCGGCCACGGGCTCGGACTGTCGATCGTGCGGCGTGCGGTCGAAGCGGTCGGCGGCAACTGCCGGCTCGAATCGAAATTCGGCGAAGGCTCGCGCGCGATCGTCCGCTTGCCACTCGCGAGCTAACCATGACCGCGGTCGACGACATCCTCGGCAAGATCGCGGTGCGAATGACGAGCACGCTCGAGCTCGGTGCCGTGCTCGCCGCGATTACCCGCGGCCTGGTCGAGGACCTCGACGCCGCGCTCGCCCGGATCTGGTTGCTCGAGACCAACGCGCTCCACCTCGTCGCGAGCGCCGGGCTATCGGAGCGGCTCGACGGCAGTCACGCGCGAGTCGCGGTCGGCGCGCAAAAGATCGGTCAGATCGTTCTCGACCGCACACCGCTCTACCTCGACGACGTCACGCACGAGCCGCGGATCGTCGATCAGTCGTGGATCGCGGCCAATCACATCGTCGCGTTCGCCGGCTATCCGCTGGAGTATCGCGGCCACGTGCTCGGCGTGCTCGCGATGTTCTCGCGGCGGACGCTGTCGCCCGACGAGTTCGCGCGGCTCGGCGTGTTCGCGGCCCAAGCGTCGGTCGCGATCACGAACGCCCGGTTGTTCGAGCAAGTGTCGCGGCTGTCGCGCCGGCTCGAGGCCGAGAACGCCTACCTCAAAGAAGAGCTGCACGGCGCGCGGCCACCGAGCATCATCGGAACGAGCCCGTCGCTCGCCAAGGCGGTGCGCGAGCTCGAGCAGGTCGCGCCGACGAGCTCGACCGTGTTGCTGCTCGGCGAAACCGGCACCGGCAAGGAGCTATTCGCGCGGGCGATCCACGAAGCGAGCCCACGGCGCGAGCGCGCACTCGTCACCGTCAACTGCGCCGCGATCGCGCCGTCGTTGTTCGAGAGCGAGCTGTTCGGCCACGAGAAGGGCGCGTTTACCGGAGCATTGGCGCGTCGTCTCGGCCGGTTCGAGCTCGCCCACGGCGGCACGCTGTTCCTCGACGAGATCGGCGAGCTCGCGCCGGATGCCCAGGCCAAGCTGTTGCGCGTGGTCCAGGACCAGCGGTTCGAGCGGGTCGGCGGTACCGAGACGATCGCGGTCGACGTCCGGCTGATCGCCGCGACCAACCGCGACCTCGCCGCCGATGTGCGCGACCAGCGGTTCCGGGCCGACCTGTTCTATCGCCTGTCGGTGTTTCCGATCCACCTGCCGCCGTTGCGCGATCGCCGCGAGGATCTGCCGGCGCTCGTCGCCACTCTGCTCGCCGCGCTCGCGCACCGCCTCGGCCACGCCGCGCCCACGATAGAGCCCGACGCGGTGCTTTACCTCCAGGCCTACGACTGGCCGGGCAACGTGCGCGAGCTCAACAACGTGATCGAGCGCGCTGCGATCCTCGCGCGCGGTCGCGCGATCGGCATCGGCGATCTGCCGGAGCTGCGCGCCGCACCGGCAGGTAACGACGAACCAGTGGATTCGAGTCAGTCGCTCAAGACCCGAGTCGAGGCTTTCGAACGCGCCCAGATCGCCGACGCGATGGCCAAGGCCGGCGGCAACCAGTCCGAGGCCGCGCGCCTGCTCCATACCAGCCGCGCGACGCTGCAATACAAGCTCAAGCTCTACGGCCTGTGACTGCCATGTCTTCGGCAGCTGCCAACAAATCGGCAGCCCATAGGCCAGTCGCGCCGCGCACTTGCGGCGGGCATAGCGCGTGCTGTTACTGGCGCCATGGCGAACGATTACGACCTCCGAGCCTTTATCGAGAGCTCTAAACAGACCCGCCAGGGGCTCAAGCGCGGGCTCGGCCCGCTCGTCGCGCTGTCGATCATCGTGATGGTCGCGAACCGAAGCGCCGGGCTGATGATGCTGTTCGTCACCGGCGTGATCGCGGTCGCCGGGTTCTGGGTGCTCGCGAGTCACATCGCAGACTGGGAGCGCCAGCTCGCGCTCAACCAGCAGCGCTCGCGCCGATCGTGATTGCGCTGCGTCGCTCGGTGTTGCGCGAACGCGACTTAATCTCGACCTAAGTTCAGCGCGTGCATATATCCGCGCACTTGTCGTCCAACGGCGCCGGCACGGTTGTGGCAATCGCTGGAACCATGATGGCGCACAAGCGTTTCGTAATCCTGGCGATCTTGGGCTCTGCAACTACGGCGCTCGCCGATCCCGCGCGGATCGCCGGCACGGTGACCGACGGACACGGCGCTCCGCTCCCCGGCGCGACGGTCGTGATCGACGGCATCGGCAGCCAGCAGAGCGCGATCACCGATGCCAACGGTCGCTATCAAGTCACGGTCGACGGCGCCGGCCAGTTTTCGGCCGTGTTCCTGTTCGGCAAGTCGCGCGCGGAGCACACGGGCACGGTGGCGGCCGACGCGACCACGCAGGTCGACGGCGTGCTCGAGCAGAGCGGCGAGGTCATCCAGATCCACGAACGCCCGCGTCCCGCGGTGATGCCCAAGCCGACGCGCGACCCGCGAATCCTGCCGCGCTACAGCGACGCGGCGGTCGAGCATGACACGTGGGCTCGCGCGTGGATGCTGCTCGATGTCGACGAGCAGGGCACGGTCACCCGCGCGAAGTTCTTGAAGCGACCGGGCAGCGACCTCGATGCGATCGCGATGGAGACCGCGCTCAAGACCACGTTCACGCCGGCGCGCGACAAGTGGAACGCGCCGACCCGTGCGTACGTCGTGTGGCCGATCGAGTGGCCGTCGTTTTGGTGGCTCGTGACGTTCACCGGCGTGACGACGCGCCGGCCGGCCCCTGACTCGCTGCAGCTCGCACACGTGCCGTGCCGCGGCTCGGGCCCAATGAACCTCGGCTCGGCGCATCCGGCGTATCGCGACTGCTCGCTGCCGGACCTGTCGAAGTCCGATGCCGCCGAGCCGTGGCACACCGCGCCGCTGTTGGCCGCGCGCGCGAAGTGAGCCAGTCACTGCGCCGCGCACGGCGGCGCCGGCACGATCTTGACGTCGTCGATGTAGATCCGGCCACCCCGCCCGTTGAGCTTCGCGATCGCGAGCCACCGGCCGTCGGGCGAGAACGCGCCGCGAATCGCCGCACCCTGATCCTCGGACCAGCGGCTCGCGCGATCGATCACGGCGTCTCCGATCACGAGCTCGGCGATCGTACCTTCGGAGTCTTGGCGATACTGCAGCGTGCACGCACCGCTCGTGTCGTGCGGCTCGGCATCGCCCACGAAGCCGTCGTCGTTCATCAGCATGGCGCCGCCGGGCCCACCGCGCCAACACTCGGCCCGGCCGACGCCCGGCGTGCGCGCACCGGCATCGTGCGGGCAGACGCGAGCGAGTGGATGCGCTGGATCGTCGAGCCGCCAGCCGATCCACGGCCGCTGATCGATCGGGTCGACCCCGGCGGGCTCGGGCGAGTGAACCGGCGCCGCGCCACAAGCGGCGATCAGCGCGAGCGCGCTAGTGCCCTTCATGCGTGGAGTGTGCGCCACCGCCGTCGCCGCTGCCACCGCCCCATTCGCTGGTCTTGCCGCGCTTGCGATCGAGCCACAGCCGCGCCGCGCCGGCCCAGTAGTAGCTGACCGGGAGCACGATCAGCGTGAGCAGCGCCGCCGAGATCGTGCCGCTGACGACGACCATCGCGATCGGCCGCTGGGTCTCGCTGCCGATCGCGTGAGACATCGCGGCCGGCAACAAACCGAGCGAGGCGAGCAACGCGGTCATCAAGATCGCGCGCAGCCGCTCGCGCGTCCCTTCGATCGTCGCGGTCCACAGATCGTCACCGCGATCCCGGCGCGCGCGGATCGCCGACACCACGAGCACGCCGTTGAGCACGGCTTGGCCGAGCAGCGCGATGAAGCCGACCGCCGCAGACACCGACAGCGTCATTGTCGCGGCGCCGAGGCCAACCAGGCCGCCGAGCAACGCGATCGGCAGGTTGAGGATGATCAGCGTCGCGTCCCATACCGAGCCGAACGCGCTGAACAACAGGAAGAACGTCAGCACGATCGATAGCGGCAACACGAGCGCGAGTCGCTTCATCGCGCGCTGCTGGTTCTCGAATTCACCGCCCCACGTGATCTCGTAACCGGTCGGGAACTTGACCTTGTCGCCGACGCGGACCTGCGCTTCGGCGATCGCCGATCCGAGGTCGCGGTTGCGGATGTTCGTGCGCACGCCGATGTAGCGCTTGCCGTTGTCGCGGGTGAACGCCGCCGGGCCGCGCGCCATCGCGACCGTCGCGAGCGCCGACACCGGCAACAACGAGCCGTCTTTGAGCGGGATGCGCAGCTCGCGGATCGTCGAGAGGTCCTCGCGCGCCGCCCGCGGGAAGCGCACGGTGACGTCGAACTTCTTCTCGCCCTCGCGCAGCGCCGATGCGGCGTGGCCCGACAGCGCGGTCTCGATGAAGTCTTGGAAGCTGCCGAGATCCTGGTCCCAACGCGCGAGCGCCTTGCGATCGGGCGTTACCGCGATCACCGGTTGCTCGGCCGCCTTCACGATGCCGACGTCGACGATGCCCGGCACGTCTTGCACGACGTTGACGACTTGCTCGGCCAGCTCGCGCAGCTTCGTGACGTCCTCGCCGTAGATCTTGATCGCGATCTGCCCCTGCTGACCACTGATGTTCTCGTTGACGTTGTCGCGGATCGGCTGGCTGAAGTTGTACTCGATGCCCGGAATCGCTTTGAGGTTCTCGATCTGCAGCGCTTCGATGTCCTCGAGCGTGTGGATGCCCGCGCGCCACTCCTTCATCGGCTTCAGCTTGATGAAGATCTCGAGGTTGTTGAACAGCTTCGCGTCGGTGCCGTCCTCCGGCCGACCGAGCTGCGACAACACTTCGGTGACCTCGGGTAGCGGCTTGACCAGCTTCGGATCCATGCCGTCGAGCGGCTCGCCGCGCAACAACTTGACGATCTTCGGCGCGAGCAGCCGGCCTTCAGCGAGTGACGCGGTCGGCGGCAGCGTGAACGTGCAGTAGATCGAGCCCTCGTTGAGCTCGGGTAAGAACTCGCTGCCGAGCCGTGGCGCCAGCTCGTAGCCACCGACGAGCAGACCGGTGCACACGATCGCGACCGCGAGCGGGTTGCGCATCGCGGCGTTTAGCAACGGGTCGTGAATCCGCTGCGCGATCTTGAGCACCGGCGACTTGCGGATCTTGCCGTGGCGGCGCAGCGCGAAGTAGCACAGCACCGGGACGAGCGTGAAGCTGACCAGCATCGCACCGACGAGCGCGCTGACCACGGTGTGTGCCATCAGCGCGAAGATCCGGCCCTCGACCCGCTGCAGCGCGAAGATCGGCAGGTAGGCGGCGACGATGATCAACAGCGAGAACAGGGTCGGTCGCGCGACTTCACGCGCGCACTTGTAGATCAGCTTGATCCGATCTTCGGCGGACAGCGTTTGGTACTCGGGCCCGGCGGCGTGCTCGAACACGTGCTCGACGAGGATCACCGCGCCGTCGACGATGATCCCGAAGTCGACCGCGCCCATCGACAGCAAGTTCGCCGACATGCCTCGCGCGTGCAGGTAGATGAACGCGGCGGCGAGCGACAGCGGGATGACGAGCGCGACGACGATCGATGCGCGCACCGACAGCAAGAACAAGAACAGCACGCTCGTCACGAGGATCGCGCCCTCGGCGAGGTTGTGGAACACCGTGTCGAGCGTCGTGTCGACCAGCTCGGTGCGGTCATAGAACGGAACGATCGTGACGCCCTTCGGCATCGAGTGCGCCTGCAGGTCGGCGACCTTCGCGCGCAAGCCTTCGAGCACCTTCGACGGGTTCGAGCCTTTGCGCATCAGCACGATGCCTTGCACCGAGTCGATGTTGGTCTGGCGCGACACGACGCCTTGGCGCGGCGCGTAGCCGACGACCACGCTCGCGAGGTCCTTGATCTTGACCGGGACCTTGTTGTGGTAGCCGACTCGGATCTCGCCGATATCGTCGAGGCCGTCGTGCTTCGGCTTGTCGGGGTGACACGCGAGATCGACGTCGGTGAACAACGTGCCCTTCGACTGGATCACGAAGCCCTGCTCACCGCGCTCGACCAGGCCGCCGGATGCGTTATTCGAGCCCTTCGACAGCGCCTGGAACACGTCGTCGAGCACGACGCCGAGCGCAGCCATCTTCGCCGGATCGGGCTCGACATGGACTTCCTTGACCAGGCCGCCGTACGAGGTCACATCCGCGACGCCTGGCACGCGCAACAGGGCGGGCTCCATCACCCACTCTTCGATCGTGCGCAGCGTCATCGGATCGCAGTCTGGGCTCTCGAGCGTATAGCGATAGACCTCGCCGATCGGGGTCGCGAGCGGGCCGAGCGAGGCGTTCGCGTCGGCGGGCAGGTTCGCGTCGCCGAGGCGCTCGAACATCTGCTGGCGCGCTTCGAGCACGTCCACGCCGTCTTCGAATGTCATCGTGACGACGGAGAGGCCGAACAGCGAGATCGAACGCTGGTGGATCGTGCCGGGCACGCCGTTGAGCGCGCGCTCGAGCGGGATCGAGATCCGCCGCTCGACTTCTTCGGCCGGCTGGCCCGGGTAGATCGTGATGACCTGGACCGACGTATCGGTCGGGTCGGGGAACGCCTCGATCGTGAGGTCCTTGTAGGCCGAGTAGCCGAGGAACGCGATCGTGATCGCGGCGATGAACACCAGCATGCGCGTCCGCAGCGACGCGTTGATGAGGGCGTCGATCATGGCGGTGTCCCCGCACTCTGGCGTTGCTCGGCCGGTAGTTGGTTGTCGAGCAACACCGCACCGCGCGCGACGACTTGATCGCCAGCGGCGAGGCCGGAGCGAATTGGGATGACCTTCGCGTTGCGCGGGCCGGCGATCACGTTTTGGCGTTTCGGCGTGCCGTTCGTGACTACGTAGACGTAGTCGGTGGCGCCGTCGGTGAGCAGCGCGTCGGCAGGTACCGACAGCGGGCCGGCTTGCTCTTCGTAGAACCGCACTTGTGCGAGCGAGTTGGGGCGCAGCGCGCCGGCGAGATTTTGGAGCTTGACTCGAACCGGAACGGTGTGGCGATCCGGGTCGACGATCGCGGCGACTTGATCGACGGTGCCATCGAGCGGCTTGGTCTCGCCCTCGATCGTGACTTGCGCTTTGCTGCCGGCCTTGATGTCGTCGACCGCGTCTTCGAGTAGATCGGTCTCGACCCAGACGTCGGACAGATCGGCGATCGCGAGGATCGCGCCGTTGTCGGGTGCGACCTGTTGGCCGACCGCGACGTTCTTCTCGACGATCACGCCATCGCGCGGCGCGTTGATCGTGAACAGCGTGTCGCCACCGGCGCCGACCTTGAGCGACGAGATCTTCTGATTCGCGGTCGACAGCGCGACCTGCGCTTCCTTGAGATCTTGCTCGGCCGACACCAGCTCTTTCTTCGGCATCGAACCGAGATCGACCAGCGCCTTCACGTTGTTGTAAGTGAGCTGCTTCGAGTCGAGCTCGACCTTCGCCTTGTCGCGCGCGCTGTAGAGGTCGGCGAGATCGCCGCTCGTGACCGTGACGAGCGCTTGCCCGGTCTTCACGCGTTGCCCGAGCTCGACCATCACGCTCGACACCCGGCCGCCGAGCGGGGCGCCGACGCGCGACGTTCGGGTCTCGTCGAACATGATCCGCGCCGGGATGTCTTCGGTCCAATGCGGCGCCGCTTGGCCGACCGTTGCGAGCTCGTACTGGACTTTGTTGACCGGGGGCGCGGGCTCGGTCGCGGTCGCGTCGGCCCTGTGGCCGCACGCGGCGCACACGACGAGTAGGATGGCGTTGCGGTACTGCATTAGTTGTCTAGATCGATCTGGTTGTCGATGAGGATCCCGCCCTGGACCACGACCCGTTCGGTCGCGGTGATGCCCGAGGTCACCGGCACGCGGCCGGCGATCACCGAGCCGACCTCGACGTCGCGACGCTTGAGCACGCCGGTCGGATTCTCGACGTAGACGAAGCTCTTCTCGCCATCCGACATCACGGCCGACGCCGGTAACAGCCCGACGGTCGGCGTCGGATCGAACAGCCGGACCTGGACGTACGCGTTCGGCCGCAGCGTGCCGTCGGGGTTGTCGAGCTTGATCCGGACCGGCACGGCGTGACGATCCGGATCGACGACCTCGGACAGCTGATCGACGACCGCGTCGCGATCGCTGCTCGCACCGTTGCCGATCACGACGCGGACGCGGGCGCCTGGTTTCGCATCTTCGATGTGCGACCCGGTGATATCGGCGACGACCCACACGGTCGACAGATCCGCGATCGCCATCAGCGAGCCAGAGTCCGGCGACACCGTCTGGCCGACGTTGATCGTCTTCTCGACCACGACGCCGTCGCGCGGCGCCGACACCGTGAACGCCGCGCTATCGCCGCCCGAGCCGACCTTGAGCGACGACATCTTCTGTTGTGCGACGCGCACCGCGAGCTCGGCCTCGGCGAGGTCCTGCTTCGCTTGGATCAAGTCTTTGGCGGGCAATACCTGCGCGGTGACCGCGTCTTGGGTGCGCGTCAGGTTCTTCTGCGCGGTCTCTCGCTCGACCTCGGCGAGCTTGACCGCCGACCGCAGCTCGGCGAGGCCTGGGCTCGACACCGTGTACAGCGGCGCACCGGCTTTGACCTGTGTCCCGCGCTCGGCATAGACCGCGCTCACGCGACCCGCGAGCGGCGAACCGAGCCGAGACGTTCGCGATTCGTCGAACAGCACGCGCGCTGGCAACGGCTCGGTCCAGCGTTGTTCGGCATGGTCAGGGAGCGCGGTCTTGACCAGCGCCCATTGCATCGCGCCCTTATCGAGCGAGATCGTGTTCGCTTTCTTGTCGAAGTGCATGCCGGGCGCCGGTTCGTCGGCCTCGGGCGCGGGGCGCTCGTAGAGCGTCGCTGCGAAGATCGACAAGCCCGCGAACGCGATCGAACCGATGAGGATCGCGATCCGCGTCGTGCGCGAGCCGTTGCCGGCGCGGGCCGAGGGCAAGTCGGTCATCGCTTGGCTCCGATGCCGCGGGCCACTTCATCGTCGAGCCCGAGCGCGAGCCGGAGCTGGCTGCGCACGGTGAACAAGTCGTTGCGGGTATCGAGCACCTCGAGCAGCAGGTCGCGGTTCTGGTGCTCGGCGAGCAGCAGCTCGGCAGGGCCGGTCTCGCCGAGGTCGAACGACTTGTGCGCGTGGTCGACGACGTCGGCCGATTTCGGCACTTCGATCTTCTCGAGCGTGTCGAGGATCGCGCGCAGTGTCGCGAGCTGGACGAGCAGGCCCTCGACCTGGCCACGCTCGTTGCGGATCAGCGCCTGCTCTGACGCCGCGATCGACCGGGCATTCGCGCGGGCGGCGGCGGCATCGTGGTTACCGCGATCGAAGATCGGCAGCGGGATGCCGAGCGAGAACGTCAGCGTCTGCGGCACGCTGCCGCCATAGGTGTAGTTGTCGTAGGTGTACTGCACGCCGACCGTCGGGTCGGGAATCTTGCGGTGGTCCGCGAGCTGCGCGTCGGAGCCGAGCGCTGAGGCTTCGAGTTGCTGCGCGCGGTGGACCGGGCGTTCTGCGATCGCGTGCGCGGCGTCGCCCACCGCGGCTGGAATCGGCGCCGCCGCATCGAGCGCCGCGATGTCGAGTCCGGCGGCGGAGCACGGTGCGAACAACGTCGCGGAGCAGGTCGAGAGCGCGACTGCGACGTCGGTTTCGGCGCGGTGGAGCTGGAGCTCGATCTCGTCGGTGTCGAGCTCGATCCGCTCGTAATCGGCGCCAGACAGGTAGCCCTTCTTCAAGCGATCTTGCTCGTGGCCTTGCAGCGCGCGGCCGTCCGCGAGGTTCTGGGCGAGCAACGCGTGCTTCGCCGCGAGGTAAGCGAGGTTGCCCAGGGTCGTCGTCGCACCGTTGAGCCGCGAGCCGAGCGTGCCGACCGCGCTCTCGCCCGCTTCGCGGGTGCGCAGATCGGCTGCGTTGCGCCTCGGCCCGCGCTTGCCGAGCTCGATCAGCTCGCTGATCCCGACCGCGACGTTGGTCGTCTGGTTCAACCCGGTCGGCCCTGCGATCGGGTTGCCCATCGCATCGACCTGATGGTTGACGCCGAGCACGATGCCGCCGACCCCGAGCTGCGCTTGCGGGTTCGGAATGACCGCCGACTGTTCGGCGAGCTCGGCCTGCGCGGTCACCTTCTCTCGCGCCGCAAGCGTCGCCGGATCGTGTTCGCGCAACCAAGTCGCGAGCTGGCTCGGATCGGAGAGCAGCGCGCGCACCGGGGGCAACGCGTCATCGGCGAGCGACGCACGCGGCCGCGCCACGACCCCCGCGAGGGTCGCCGCGGACAGCGCAAGCAACCAGCGTTTGGAGGTCATCGGCTCGCCACTTCAAGCAGAGAGTGTTCCAAGTTCTCACCGAAGTCCGTCCGCAATTGTCTAACGAGAGTCATAGTTTGCGCAATTCTGACCTTGGGGGTGGGAGCGGCGTTGTGCCTCACCGACCAGGAACGCCCGACCCGCCGGCTCTCTGGCCGGACGCGGACGCATACCGGCCATAGTGCGGTGACCATTGATTAACGTTTGCCGACCCGGATGAAGAAAACGTGAAGGTCGGGTTACGCTCGAAGGATGCCGACGTGCCGGGAATGCAACGACGAAGTCGCCAAGCTGGTTACCGTCAAAGTCGCGGGCAAGGCGCAAAAGCTATGCGCCGATTGCGCCGATCGTGCCCGCGAGGCGGGCGAGATCGCCGAAGCCGGCGAGGGCGAGATGCAGCGGATGATGGGCTTCAAGGGGCGCCGATAGAAGCAGCTCGCTGGCCGGGACCCGTGCCCGTATGCGGCGCGGCTACATAGATAAGCTGTCAGACGGATCTGCGACGGTCTGGGCGTGCTGACCGAAGTCGAAACGCCCCACGCCAAGCCTGCGCCTCTGCCCGCCGCCGAAGGGTCGGGTCCGACCTTGGGGCGAGGTGCACCAGACGTCCTGGGCAACATCTTCATCGGCATCGCCGGGATGATCGGCGCCGGCAAGTCGACGCTCG
>CAZDGY010000075.1:0-13568 GCA_964504685.1 uncultured Kofleriaceae bacterium
GCTCGGCAACCGCCTCGACTCGCGGCGCGCCCCAGCTCGGCAGTCGGTTATCGATCACCGAAATCAGCTTGTCGGCGACCCGCTTGAACATCGGCGCCGAGTACTTGTCGAAGTAGTCGTAGGTGACGACCTTGCCCTCGAGCCGTGCCTTGACCCGGGTACCGAGATCGTCGTCGCCGGCGTCGACCTTGCCGCGATAGTGGCTGCGAATCGCGAGTGCGGTGAGCTGCGTCAGACGCTTACTCGACACGCGGTTCGCGTCGCTCGCGCCGAGCTGATAGACCGGCTCGTTCTCGCCGGCGAGCAGCGCCGCGGTCGCGAGCAGCATCCCGGCGGTGATGAAGTCGACCGGAATGACATCGAGCGCGGTGTCGTTGCCCATCGGCACGTTGCGATGGCCCTTGAGCATCAAGTACATCAGCGGCGCGGTCGTGTTGAAGCCCTCGTTCCAGCCGGGGAACGGAAAGCGAATCGAGCTCTCGACGATCGCGGGCCGAACGATCGTCGACGCGACCGAGCGATCGGTGAGGATCATCTGCTCGCCGAGTGACTTCGTATACGTGTAGGTGTTCGTCCAGCCCCAGTGGCGTGCGCGCTCCATGCCGAGCTTGGTCAGCACGTCGTTCATCCAGATCTTGCGCTCGCGAGCGACTGCGATCTTGAGATCGTTCTCGTCATCGGGATCGCGCCGCTGATCGCGGAGCGTTTGCGCGCCGCGCTCGCGAAATTGCGAAATGTGCTGGCGATCGTTAGACCGCTCGCGCGCCTGGTCGATCATCTTCTGGCAATCGGCGATCTCGGCGGCGACGTCGAAGTCGCGATCGAGCAGCTCGCTCTCGCCCATGTCGGCGTAATCGCGCGCGACCGCCGACGAACGCGGGAAGTAGCCGACGATCGGCTCGTCTTCCCACACGTCGCCTTCGCGCTGGCCCGCGACGTAGCAAGTCGAGACGTGGCACAGCTTCGCGTTCAACCGCCGCGCGAGATCGAGCACGTTCTTCGCGCCCATCGCGTTGATCCGCAGCGCGCTCTCGAGCGACGGCGCGAACGACACGAGGCCCGCGCTATTGATCACGACGTCGACGCTAATCGCGGCGATTTGCTCGTCGGTGAAGTTGCACACCGGTCGACCGATGTCGCCGGGGATCGCCTCGATCTTGCTGCGCATGAAGTCGAGGTAGCCCTCGCCATGCACGTCGCGCAGCGGATCGAACGCGGGCGACGAAGCCACCTTCGCGTAGAACCGCTCTTCGGCGGTGTTGCCCGCGCCCGGCCGCACCAGGCAGTACACCTTGCCGACCTCGGGATAGCGATGCAGCAGCATCGACAAGCAGACCTTGCCGACGAAGCCGGTCGTGCCGATCAACAACACGCGCTTGCCGCGCAGGATCTCGGCGACATCGAGTCGCGGCTTGCTCGTGACCGAGCCGCGCAGCGGAGGCAGCGGCTTCGCGGCGGCATCCGGCCACGGCTTCGCGCCCGAGTGCTCTCCCCACGCGAGCTCGGTCTCTAGGAAGTAGCCGCGCGAGCCCGCGCCGTTGTCGCCGCGACCGTTCTGCATCACATCACGTCGCTGATCATGTACGGCGGGTGGTGCAGCATCGTGACGTTCGCGCTGCGGCCCATCGTGCCGCGCGCCATCGCGATCGCTTCGGCGACCGAGCCCGCAGTCTCCCACCCCATGATCTGCGGCACCGTCGCGTTGTCCGCGCCGACGACGATCACCCGACTCGTCTTCTCGCGGCCGCGCTGGCCCCAGTACCACATGAAGCACGGATGCGAGCCGTGGTACGCGTTGCCGCGGCGGTACATCTCGATGTAGCTCGGGTTGTACGCGAGCTCGTCTTGGTACTTCTGCTCGATCGTGTACGAGTCGGTGGTCTCGGTGAGCACGCGATTGAAGAACTCGATGTAGCTCGGGTGATGCACCGGATCGAATCGGTCCGAGCACGGATGCGTGAGGATGAGGACACCGCCCTCGCGCAGGATCGGCTGGTGCCGATACATATGATAAAAGTAGCCGAGCGCCATGACCTGCACGAGCAGCGGGTTGAGCGCCTTGCTGTTGACGTTGTAGGGCGAGATGTACGGCACGCCGAACAACAAGATGTCGGCCGGGCCGTCGACCTCGACGCAGTTCTGATCGTTGAGCTTACCGACCGTGCGGTCGTGCACCGGATCGCACGCCCCCGCGTAACAGGCGATCATCTCGTAGGCCGCCGGCGTGCGCATGAAGATCTCGCGCCTCGCCGCGAACGGCAGCTTGTCGAGCGCCCACTTCATGCCGGAGAACTTGAGCCGATCGCTCTCGGTGAATTCGTCTTCGTTCTTCGTGAGGAAGCTCAGCGGCCCATCGAACGCGCGGTTGTTGAGCACGGTCTCGATGTGGAACACCTTGAGCGCCTTCTCGATCAGATCGCCTTGGCGCTTGAACGAGTGCGCGAGATGCGACCGCGGCGGATCCATGAACGAGTTCGAGTCGACGATCGTCTTCGGCGTGTGGTGCGCCTTGAGGCTCTCGTAACCGCACAAGCCGACCGCCATCGACTTGTTGCCGCCGTTCATCGGCACGAAGTTCAGGTTCACGTAGATCGTCAGATCGCTCTCGGCGACGCGACGATTCATCTCGACAAGCTCGCCGTGCGGCGTGTTGCCGAGCACGATCATGCCGTCGGGGTCGCAGCCGTCGTGGTTGTACAGCCGATCCGGCCAGTACTCGCTCCACACCTTCGGGCCGACCATCCGCTCGATCTCCCAGTCGTGCATCCGGCGATGCAGCCCGAGCGCGATGATGATGTGGACGTCGTCGACGCCGTGATCCGCAAGCATCTCGCACACGATCTCGAGCACGAGCTGGCGAACGTCGGGCGTGCGCATGATCGGCAGCGGCATCGAGATGTCGTCGACCGCGATCGTGACCTTCATGCCCGGCGACAACATCGCGTGCAGCGGATCGGAATCCTCGGGATGGTTCAGCGCGTAACGGATCGCAGCCTTGGGGTTCGCGACCGGCGTCATCGGCCGCTTCGGATAGATCACGCGCGTGCCGACCGGCAGGTCACACGAGATCAGATTCTCGCCGGAGAACATGATCCGCGGCGCGGAGTCGGTGTCGATCGTGACGATGTGCTCGCGTGCGTGCGAACGGATCTTCGGGCGTATGGCGCGCATCAAGTTCTCCGAATCGATCTGGGCGGGCGAGCCAACCCTTGCGGGCGTCGTGCGGCGGAACGAGCCGGTGCTTCGTCGAGGTCGAGCACCGGCCAGTCGTAGCTGCGCGCGAGCGAACGCAGTCTGAAGTCGGGATTGCACACGGTCGGATGGCCGACCACCGCGAGCATCGGGTAGTCCGAGAAGCTATCGGTGTACGCCCACGACTCGCCGAGATCGATCGCGTGCTGCTTCGCGTACGTGCGCATGATGTCGGCCTTGGTCGCGCCGGCGACGAACGGCTTCTTGAGTTTGCCGGTCGCGTAGTGGTCGACGAACTCCAAGCTGTTCGCGATCAGATCGTCGGCGCCGAGGTACCGGGCGAGCGGTCGCATCGTGAAGTCGAGCGCGCCGGAGATCAACACTTGGCGAACGCCCGCGCGTCGGCTCTCGGCGATCAGCTCCTTCGCGCGCGGATAGATGTTCGGTAGGATCACGTCCTCGAACAACTCCTCGGCGAGCACGACGAGCCGATCCTCGCTCTGGCCTTCGTACGAGCGATAGAACAACTCGTTGAACCATTTGCGCGACAGCTTGTCCGCAGCCCAGAACAACGGCAGCGAAACCGCGGTCTGCACCGTGCGCAGCGCGCTCTCTTTGATCGATGCGTGGCGCGCCGCGTAGAACGCAAACGCGTGCACGATGTTGATCTTGATGAGCGTCCCGTCGACGTCGTAAAACGCCGCGGAATTGTTGTACTTAGCCTGGGCCCGGCTCATCGGGAGTCGGGCGACTCTGGCCCAGGCGTGGAGGGGTGTCAACGTGGTAAGTACCCGGCGTGAGAATCCCGCCCTGGCTCACGATCCTGATCGCCGTCGTCGTGCTCGGTTTCGGCGCGTTTCGCATTTCGCTCGCACTGCGCAAACGCGTTCCCGGCGAAGAGGACGTAGCACCTCGCGGCGGTCTGTTCGGCAGCGGGCTGTACCGGATGAACCCGCGGACCCACCTGCTCGTCGGGGTCGTGTACCTGATCCTCGGCGGAGCGCTGGTCGCGACGACGTTCGGCTTCAACCCGTTCGGCTAAAGGATCTGCAGGCGCCGGCTCGCCTCGGCGTGCTCGCCGATGTACTCGAGCACGTGCGGGTGGGTCATGATCACTTCGCGGAACACGGCGGCCGGTAGGCACAGCGCCAGGCTCTTGCCGCGGGCGACGACGTCGCTCTTGAACACACCGCCCGAGAGCAGCGCGGTCTCGCCGATCAGCTCACCGGGCCCGAGCTGCGCGACCGGCGAACCGGCGCGGCGGACCTCGAACGTGCCGGCGAGCACGATGTACAAGCCGTCGGGCTTCGAACCGGCGTCGATCAACTTCGTGTTCGCCTCGATCTCGAGGAACTTGAACCGCGCCGCGAGCTCCGCGCGCTCTTCGTCGCCGAACGGGCGAAACAGCGGGCTCGTGCGCGTCCAGCGATCGACGAGGCGATCGCGAACGAAGCGCAGCAGCGCGTTCAGCACCTCGCCGTGACTCGCGAGCACGGTCGACAGCGTCTGGCGGTCGATGCGCAGCAACTCGGTGTCGATCACGGCGGTGACGGTCGCCGACCGTGGCTGATCGGTCATCAGCGCGACCTCGCCGATGAATGCGCTCGGGCCGAGCCGCGCCATCTCGACGCGCGGCGGCCCTTCGGCCAACACCGCGACTTCGCCCTCGACCACGACGTAGAGCGCATCGCCCGGATCGCCTTCGCGGAACAGCACTTCGCCGGCCGGCAGCGGCACGAGCTCGAGCTCCGCGACGAGCGCCTCGAGCGCCTCGCTCGGCAAGCCAGCGAACAACGGCGTCGATGCGAGCGCGCGCGCCGCGACCACGCCCATCGCGCGCGGCTCCGGTAGCGGAATCTCCTCGATGTCGTTGAGCTCGAGCTCGGTCGCTTCGTCGACGTCCTGAGGCTCGAGATCGATGACGTCGTTCGCGTCTTCGATCTCGATGACGGGAACGGACGGGCGCGCTGGCTCGTCTTCGAGCTCGATCTCGGTGTCGAGCGGGATGACATACACGCCGGGCTGGCTGTCCGCGCGTAACGCTGCGTTCGGCACCTCACGCTTGAGGCTGACCGACACGATCCCGGAGCCGGGCTCGAGCGAGATCGGCTTGCTCTTGGTGCGCGACATCGCGATCGGCGGTGCGCCGGTCGGCGGCGTGCGCGTGCGTGGAATGTTTTGCGGCGGGTGAGTGGTCGGCTTCTTCGCGCGGAGCGCAGGCAGCGCCCCGGTGCCACGCAACGCCGCAACCGATGCATTCTCGGCGAGCGTCGGATTGTTATCCGCCATCGTCGACGCGCGGGTCGGCCCAGCGCCGATCTGCTCGTTCATCGACGAGGTGCGATGCAACGCGTCGGCGTTCTTCGGATCGATCTGGAGGATCAGCTTGCACACCGCCATCGCCTGCACGAGAAAGCCGCCCGAGGCGTAACGATCCGCCGACCGCGCGTACGCGGCGATCGCGTCCTTGTCTTTGCCGAGCTTGCGATAGATCTCGGCCGCGCGTTTCGACCACTGCGCATCGCGCGGCTCGACGCGCTCGAGCTCGAGGTATGCGGCGAGCGCGCGCTTGTGCTTGCCGGAGGCAGCTGCCTCCGCGGCTTCTTCGCGCAACTGGCGGAGGTCTCTCGCCATCCAGCTCGCGACTATAGCAGCCCAGGCGCTGCGAGCGCGTCCATGACTTGGACGTAACGCTCTGCAATTCGCGCGGTGACCGGTCCGATCGCAAGCGGCTGGCCGTCCAGCCGGGTTACCCCGACGATACCTCGCAGGGAGCTGGTGACGAAGATCTCGTCGGCTGCGAAAACTTCGCGCACTGCGAGCGACCGCTGCGCGGTGTCGAGCGCTAAGTCGGCGCAGCACTCGAGCACGCGGGCGCGGGTTACTCCAGGCAGCGCGCCGTCGACGAGCCGAGGCGTCGCCACCGCTCCGCGAGCGACGACGAACACGTTGCACGCCGCGCCCTCGACGACGGTGCCGTCCGCGCCGAGCCGCAACGCCTCGTCGGCCCCCGCTGCCGCCGCGAGCTCGCGCGCGACGATGTGGTCGAGGTATGCGAGCGACTTGTGACCGGCGCCCGGCCGACGCGGCAACGGCCAATCGACGATCGCAGCGGAGATGGCTCGCGGTTGCGGCGGGAGCGGCTCGACGATAACGATCGCTCGGCCGGGGCCGAGCTCGGCGAGGCGCATCGTGAGTCCACCCTCCCCGCGTGTCGCGATCACGCGAATCCGGTGCTCGCCGGCACCGGAGGCGGCGATCGCGGCGATCACCGAGGCGCGCAGCATCTCGCGCGGCATCGCGCGCAGCTCGAGCGCGTGCGCCGACGCGTACAAGCGATCGAGGTGGCGATCGAGCTCGACCGCGACGCCGTGCCAGGTCCGAAGCACCTCGAACACGCCGTCGCCGTACAACACACCGCGATCGAGCACCGAGATCACGGCGCGCTCGGCCGGTACGATGACGCCGTCGATCGAGATGATCACGCTGAGATCGTGCACGAGCATCTGCACGTGTCACGTCCACATGCACGGTTTCCGGTCACTGCGCGCCGTCGTTGGTCGCACTCAGCACGTCGAGCGCGGCACGCAAGTCGATCGACGCCGCGCGCCGCCACTGCTCGCCGCCATCGACCTCGCCTTCACTCTGCGCTGCGCGATACGCCGCGACCGCTTTCTTCAGATTCTCGATCGTCCGACTGCTCAACGTCCGGCGCAGCACGGCGGCCGCTGATGGATCGAGCTCGGGCGGCAGATCGAACACGAGGCCGAGCGCGAGGTCGTGATACAGGCTGCCGATCCGGTAGTCGGCCGCGAGCTTCGCGAGCCCGCCGGCCGCGGCGACGACGCGATACTTGGCGACCGCATCCTCGGTCGCATCTTCCTTTGCGCGGACCGACGACGACAGCGTGAAGAGGAACGGCCGGGGGTGCATGCGATGCACCGCTTCGAGCGCGGCTTCGGCGGTGCGAAACGCGGCGGCGGTCTTCGCGTCGACGCCAGCGAGCACCGCGCGAGCTTCGCTGCCTCCGACGCGCGGACCGCGGATGTCGTTCGCGCCGCGCAGGCCGATCTCGACTTGCGCAGCGCCTTCGGCGATCTCGAGGTCGGTCGGTGCGAGCGATGTCGCGCGTGCGATCAGATCGCGAGCGCGCCCGCTCTTGCCGGTGCGCGCTTCGAGCTGCGCGAGGTGGAGCGCCGCGCGTGCAGCCACCGGCGCCGGCACGTTCGAGCCAGCGAGCACGTCGTCGAACGCGACCCGCGCATCGCCATCACGCCCGGCGAGCTCGGCGATCAGGCCTTCGCCGAGCCGGGGCGCTGGCGTGTCCAGCTCGGTGATAACCCCGGCCGCCGGATCGGCGGCAACGCGGCTCGCGGCGACCGGAGCGGTCGACGGCGGGGGCGGCTTCGCGTCATCGCCGCAGCCGAGCACGAATGCGAGCGCGACCAGCCAACTCGGCTTGGCGCCGGCACCCAAGTTGATCCCACCGGATAAGTGGAACTCAGATGCCGGCGCCATCGCCTCGCCCACATCATTGGTATCAAGTCCGCGGTGCGCACGCGTCTTCTGTTCGCTGCGCGCCGTCACGCTCTCGCAAAACGTTGTCACGATCTTGTCATCCCGCTCGTCAGCGTCCGCCGACTCGCTTCATCGCGGGGCACCGGGATCGCGCCAGCGCACCGCGTCCTTGGCGACGTCGAGCTTGTAGCCGGCGCCGTGGACCGTGATCAGCCAACGCGGGCGATCGGGCTCGGCCTCGAGCGCCTTGCGCAGCTTCACCAGGTGGTTGTCGACCGTGCGCGTGTTCGGATAGTCCTCGTAGCCCCATGCCTCGTCGAGTAGCGTGTCGCGGCTGACGACCTCGCCGGTCCGCTTCGCGAACACTTTCAGGATCGCGAACGCCCGGCTCGGCAGCTCGAGCCGCTTGCCGGCGCGGGTCGCGACCTGGCCGACGAGGTCGATCGCGATGTCGCCGAGCTGGAGCGCGACCGGCTCGGCCGCTTGCTCGCCCTGCGCGCGACGCAGCACCGACGCAACGCGCGCGAGCAGCTCCATGAGCGAGAACGGCTTGGTGACGTAGTCATCGGCACCGAGCTCGAGCCCGCGCACGCGATCGAGCTCTGCGCCACGCGCCGACAAGAAGATGACCGGGACGCGTCGCGCCGAGCCCTTGGCCGCGCGGATCCGACGGCAGACCTCGAAGCCGTCGAGGTCGGGCAACATCACGTCGAGCACGACGAGATCGTAGCGCCCCGTCGCCGCGCGCTCGGCGCCGTCAGCGCCTTTGCCGACGACGTCGACCTCGTAGCCCTTCGCGATCAACGTGTCCTCGAGACCCATCCGGATCGACGGATCATCCTCGACAACGAGAATCCGGCTCATGCGGGCTCCTGCACGCGCGGGAAGCGGATCGTGAACGTCGCGCCGTCTCCGACCGTGGAGGCGACCTCGACCGCGCCGCCGAGCGCCTCGACGTGGCGTTTGACCAGCGCGAGCCCGAGGCCGGTGCCCTCGACCCCCGAGCGATACGCTTCGGGCGCGCGATAGAACTCGCGGAAGATCCGCGCGTGCTCGTGTGCGGGGATGCCCGGGCCGTGATCGCGCACCGCGATCCACGCCGCGCTCCGGTCGGCGCCGACCTCGACCTCGATCGGCCGTTCTGCGCCGCCGTATTTCGCCGCGTTGTTCATGAGGTTGAGCACCGCCTGGACGACGACATCGCGATCGACCTCGACCTCTGCGGTCTTCGCAGCAGAGGACACCACAAGCCCGATAGGATTGCGCGGGATCGCGGCCGGCTCTGCGTCGGTTCGCGTTGCCTCGGGCTCGCGCAGGGTCTCGAACGTGGCGACCGCGAGGTCGGCAAGCGGCCCGACGAGCTGGCGGGTCGGCGTGTAGCGCCGCGTACCGCGCTCGATCTGCGCATAGTCGAGCAGGTTCGCGATCAACAGGCCGAGCCGCTGGCTCTCTTGCACGATCACGCTGTGGTAGCGAGCGGCCTTGTCGGGATCGCCCTGCGCCACGCCTTGCTCGAGCATCTCGGCGAACATCCGGATCGAGGTCAGCGGGGTCTTGAGCTCGTGCGACACGGTCGACACGAACTCGCTCTTTAGCTGCGCGAGCTCGCGGGCGCGCGCTGCACCACGGATCGTGGCGAGCAGGCCGAGGCCGAGCGCCAGGGCGAGTGCCGAGGTCAGTGCGACGTGGCGACGCGAGCGGGTGCGAATCACTTCGTCGAGTGGATCCGGATCGGCGATCGGGTTGACCAACGCGACCGCGAGGTGGGCGCCGAGCGGGATCTGCTGGATCGTGCGGAGATCTTTCGGCGGCGCCGAGTCGGCCGGCAACACGAGCGCGCGGACGTGCGGCGCGACATCGTCGCTAGGCTCGTGCCCGGCTGCGGCTTCGAGCATCGGTGCGTCGACCGCGATCCCGACGATGCCGTTTGCGGTGCGGCGGTAGATCAACGTGCGCCCAGGCTCGCGCGATGCAGGCCGACCGTGCCACTCGGTGCCGGCGTCGCGGATGATCTCGTCCTTGTCGGCGGCGAGCCCGGCCGCCGCGCGCGCTTCGATCCGGAGGCCTGCGATCCGTTCGTCGATTCCCGACCGCCGCGGCGCGAGCTCGGGTGGCAGGTTGTCTGCGATGCTCGCGCGCAAGGTCGTGACGACGCCGAACGCAGTGATCGCGTCGATCGAATAGCGTCCGGCGACGATCGCTTCGGCGAGCTCGAGCCTGGCCGCAGCGGTGCCGCGCTCGGCGCGGACTTCTTGGACGACGAGCGCGATCGGCAGATCATCGACGACGGCGCCGTGCCCGAACCGGTGCGCATAGGCCGCGATCGCCGCGTCGGTTTCGACGATCGGGTTCGCCGACTCGGCAATCCGTTCGAGCCGCGCGAGCCCGACGATCGCCGCTGGTCCGGTGTCTTCGAAGCTCGCGAGCTGCGTATAGCGCGTGCGCGCTGCACCCCATGCATCGACGCAGCTCACGGTCGCAGTCGCGACACAGCTCTCATCGTGGCGAGCCGCGCGCAAGATCCCGACGCGATCAGGCCGGGTCGACAGCTCGCGCAAGCAGTCCTCAAGTCGACCACCGCACGACGCGCCGCGATCGACCCCGGAGGTCGCAGATCCTGGCCAGCTCACGCCGCGCGGCACGCGGAGGCGGCCATCGCCATCGATCCAGAACCAGTAGCGCGCGAGCCCGGGCAACGCGCGCGCTTCGTTGCTGTCGCCGTGCGCGATCGGAGCGGCTGCTCGTTCGGCGTCGGCGATCGCGGCCTCGATCGCATGGTCGACGCGCGCCGCGATCGCGAGTGCCGCCTGGCGCTGGCGATCGTCCTGCGCCGACACCGCGCCCTTTTCGTCGCGATACGACACCGCGCCGAGATAAGCGATGCCGCCAGCGGGCACGAGCAGCGCTGCCACCGACAGCACATAGATCCACGCGCGCACCGAGCGCAGGGGCCGCATTGCCCCAACTGTAGCGCGCGCGGCTTGGGGTTGCGCTATCGTCTGCGACCCGTGGCCAAGGCGTTGATCGTCGTCCCGACCTACAACGAGCGCGACAACGCGCCGGGCATCGCCGCGCGCCTGCTCGACGCGCTACCGGGGGTCGAGCTGCTGTTCGTCGACGACAACTCGCCAGACGGCACCGGCGAGCTACTCGACCAGCTCGCAGCCCGCGATCCGCGGGTCCACGTGATGCACCGCGCGGGCAAGCTCGGCCTGGGCACCGCGTATGTCGAGGGCTTCACGTGGGGGCTCGCCCGCGCCTACGACTACCTGTTCGAGATGGACGCCGACGGCAGCCACGATCCGCGCTACTTGCCCGACATGCTCGCGCTCGCCGAGGACGGCGCCGACGTCGTGATCGGCTCGCGCTACGTACCCGGCGGCGGCACCGAGAACTGGGGCATCGGGCGCCAGATCATTTCACGCGGCGCGGGGCTCTACGCGCGCACGATCTTGGGCTTCGACGTGCGCGACATGACCGCCGGCTTCATCTGCTGGCGCCGCTCGGCGCTCGAAGCGATCGATCTGCCGACGATCAGCTCGAACGGCTACAGCTTCCAGATCGAGATGAAGTACCGAGCGCACACGCACGGTCTGCGCCTGGTCGAGACGCCGATCGTGTTCGTCGATCGCCGCGTTGGGCAGTCGAAGATGTCCCGTGCGATCTTCGCCGAGGCACTCTTGAAGGTGTGGGCGCTGCGATTCGGGCGGCGTTGACCACGATCGAAGGTGGCGCCAAGCCCAAAGGTCTTGCTACGGTGGCGATGCGGATGGTGATCCTGAAGCTACGGCTGAAGACTGCGGACGAGTGGCGCGAGCTCGCTCCGAGCGACACCGTCATGGAACCGGTGTTCGTGCCGACGACCGATGCGCTCGAAGCTGGCCAGGCGGTGATCGTGGAGGTCGCTTCGAACCTGCTTCCGAACAAAGTGCTGATCCGCGGCGTGGTCCAGAGCTGGCGGCCGGCGCTGCCCCGGATGCGCGTGCGGGCCGGCGCGACGATCCAGCTCGATACCGAAGAGCAAACCAAGCTGACGTTCTTGCACGAAGTCCTGTCCGGTAGGCGAACCGACGTGGCGCGCCGTCGCCATCACCGCCTGCCGGTATCGGTGGCGTGCCGCTATCGGCTCACGAACAGCTCCGCGTTTGTCGACTCGGCGATCTCGGAGATCGGCGTCGGCGGCGCGTTGCTCACGACTACGACGCCGATTCCGATCGAGACCGAGCTGACGCTCGAGGTCACGCCGCCCGGCGGCGCAGCGCCGATCGCGATTGCGGGTCGCGTCTCGTATCACGTGCCTTCGGGTGGCTCCGGGTTGCGGTTCGTCAGTCGCGATGGTGATGGCGATCGCCGACTGCGAGAGCTGATCCGGCGGCTACGAGTGTCGTGAAGCGCCACGGGCGGCGCGGCCCTCCCCGTGCGCTCGAAACTCGCAGCGCCGGCGCGGCGATCGCAGACGTGCTCCAGTTGCGTGGGATCTCCGACGACATCCGCGCGCGCCGGGTGATCGTCGAGTGGAGCGAGCTGGTCGGACCGCGCATCGCGCAACGCACCCGCCCCGATCGGATCGACGAGCGGGTGTTGATCGTCGAAGTCGCGAGCTCGGCTTGGTTACACGAGCTGAACCTGTTGCGGCCGCAGATCCTCGAGGGCCTACTCGCGCGCGTCGGAGAGCCGCGGCTGTTCGACGACCTCAAGCTCCGGCTCGCGGGCCGGTCGCGGCGAGAACCGATCGTCGCACCGAGACCGCGCGCGCCCGGGCCTGCGAAGCGAGCGCCAAGCACGCCCGCGACCGGCGCTGCGCGCGAAGCGATCGTGCGCGAGACCTCACAGATCGACGACAACGAGCTGCGCGAGCTGATCGCGCGCGTGCGGATCACTCACGGTCGTTAGTCGGGTCGCCGGTCCCGGCATGCCCGTTGCCGGCAATACCGCCGGATGGCGGCGCGGTGTGATCGACGAGCAACGAAGGCGCGGCGGCGGGGTCGCGCGGCTCGGGCGGCGGCGGCGCGACCGAGGCGATCGGCGCTAGGGGCTTCGGCGGCGGTACCTCGAGCACGCGAGCGACCGGCAGCTGGGCGGGCGCCGGCGGCACCACCGGCACGAGCGGCTGCCCCGGGCTCAGCTTGTGAAACACCCCCCGATTCGCGCGCCGCACGCGGAGCAACTCGAGCGTGCCGAACAGCGCGGCGAGCGGCGGACCTAGCAGCCACAGCGGGAAGCCGACGACCGCGGCGATGCCGACGCCGAGGCCGCCCCACAGCGCGACGCGCACACCGGCCCAGAACACCGCGCCCGGTGCGCGTCGTTGACACGTCGGGCACCGCACGAATGCGAGCACGCGCTCTGCATCGCGACGCAGCTCGACTTCGGCCTCGGCGCCTGCGTCGAGCACGGCGGTGTCGTTGAGCAAGCCTTCGCGATGCCAACCGCTGATCCCGACCGCGCCGAACGACACTTCACCGCGCGCACCACAGCGCTCGCACCGGAACAGCCGCAGCGCCCGCTCGCGCCGAGTTGCAAGATACTCCTGGGCCACGCCGGGACTATAGCGGTCCGCGATCGTGCGTACTATCGCGCCATGCACGCGTGCATCCTCGACGGCGACCAGATCCGGATGTCCACCGACGCGAAGGAGATTCGCACCGCGCTCGACGCAGGTACGCCGATCTGGGTCGAGCTCGAGCAGCACGATCACGATTGCGACAGGCTGCTGGGAGAGACGCTGCACCTCCACCCGCTAACGATCGAGGATATTTGGGCCAATCGTTCGGCGCCGAAGCTCGAGGACTACGGCAGCTACCTCTACATCATCATCCACGGCATCCGCAGCGCGAACCGCGACGCGTTCGACCTCG
>CAZDGY010000076.1:0-13563 GCA_964504685.1 uncultured Kofleriaceae bacterium
GCTTCGACCGGTGCCTTCGCCGCGTGGTTCGGCAACTCGGCAAGCACCGGATGGATCACCGAGGAGAACACGAGACGGCGTGCACCCGAGCGCCGGACCGCGTCGACAAAGCTCACGCCGACCGCAGCCTCGTCCGGCAGAAACGCGGGTGCGATGTAGAACACCGCGTCCACGCCGGCGAGCGCCGCATCGATGGTCTTGCGATCCCGCAGGTCGCCGATCGCGATCTCGGCGGCGCCTCGACGCCGTGCTTCGTCGGCCTCGTCCGGCTTCCGGATGAGGGCCCTGACGCTCGCACCACATGCGCTGAGTGCCTGCACGACAAAGCCGGCGGATTTGCCGGCGCCGCCGACCGCAAGAATCGTCTTGGACATGATCGCTCCTCCCCAGATCTCGTTGGTGCAACCGCGTGTTGCAAGACGATGGCCGCGGTGCACACCCGCGTGGTCGCTGGTGCGATGAGCGGGAGGTCAGCGCGGGGCATGCCCACGCGGTCCGCTGAGCGCACGCGCCCGATGTGCCCGATATGCCCGGTCGGCGACTGGAGCTGATTCTCGCGCGGCGAAGGCGCGCGACCCAGCGTGCGATCCGAGTGCGGCGATTGGGTTGCACGTCGCGATGCGTGCGCGTGCGCTTGACGGTCGGCGACCCGGCCGCGAACTGGCGCTCATGAAGAAGGGAGACGAGGCCTTCAACTCCCGCGACGTCGCCGGGATGAACGCGATCCATCACGCGGAGATGATCGCGCACGTCACTGGCAGTGCCGAACCGATCTACGGTCGTTTGCCCACGCAGCGGCGATCGCGCAGATGCTCCTGAGCTTTCCCGACATGCACGTTCAGAACGACCCTACCCAATCCAGTGTGGGAGCGGGGACTGGCTCACGGTGATCACTCTCGCTACGGGAACGTTCACCGGCGAGTTGCTGCGGCGCGCGCGACCCTTGGAGCCGGCCGGCCCGCCGACGGGCGCGGCGCGATCGTGGTGACCTCCCCCATCGATGGCCGCGTGTTGCGCGTCGTGCGGGACAGCGCCGGCCCGGTCGCGGCGGGCGCGCCGCTGCTCGAGCTCGGTGATCCGAGCGCACTCGAAGTCATCGTCGATGTGCTGTCGATCGACGCCGGTTGTATCACGCCCGGCATGTCCGCGGAGCTCGATGGCCGGGGCCCCGCGCAGCCGCTGCGCGGGCACGTGCGCCTCGTCGAGCCGTCGGGCTTCACTCGGATCTCGGCACTCGGCGTCGAAGAGCAACGCGTGCACGTCGTTGTATCGCTCGACGCGACGCCGGTGACACTCGGTGACGGCTTTCGCGTCGAAGCGCGGGTTGTGACCTGGCGCGGTGACGCGCTCGTCGTGCCGGCAAGCGCGGTGTTCCGCGAACGTGAGCGCGACGGCGTCGCGGTGTCGATGCGACGTTAACGGCATGTGATCATCATCGGCGGTCGGCTCGCCCGCCTATCTGCGGGCTGCTACGCGCGGGCGAGCGGGTTCCGTACGACGACCGCTCACGGCGCTCGCGCGCAGCGCACGCCGAGATTGTACGTGCGACCGCTCGGCACATCGACGGAACCGATCGCCACACGAAGCGTCCCTGGAAATCCGTTGAACACACTGCTCGCGGTATCGCGATAAGCCGAGGGCGTCAGGGTCGCGCAGTCATCGCAAGGATTGGCGTCGACCGCGTTGTAGTCGAGCACCCACTCCGCAACGTTCCCCGCGAGGTCCGCCTGGCCCCACTTGCCGTCACCTTTCGGCGACTCCGCTCCAACCGGACCGACCCCGCCGTTCGGTGGGTCGATGCACGCATCGGTGACGTTGTAGAAGTTCGCGTACGAGCAGTCGATGGTGACCGAGCTCGGCGGATTCGACCACGGATACGCGCGTTGCTCGCCGCCCCCGGTGGCCGCGTAGTTCCACTCTGCGAGCGTCGGCAAGAACCCGCCATCCCACGCACAGAACGCCATCGCCTCGTACCAGGTGATGCAGTTCATCGCGAGGTTCTCGTTGCCCGCTGGTGCGTCGGTCCAGGTCTGATCCGTCGCGCTGCACTTCACCGCGGCAATCATCGCGGCGGTGTCGGTGACAAGGCTCGGGTTCCAGATCGCGTCCCAGCCGCCTTGATTCGCCGTGCCGTTGAGCATCCTCGCACCGGCGCCGGCGCTCGGCGGGTTCTGCTGCGTGCCGATCGCCGCGTTGACGAATTGGCGAAAGCGTCCGACCGTCACCTCGTACGTGTCGAGGCGGAAGTCGCTCAGCGTCGCTGGGTTCGTCATGTCGGGAAACGAACCGTCCGCGGCGACATCGTAGCCGCGAAAGAACGTCCCGCCGGTAACCAGCGGGCTGTCGCAGCACGATGAAGCCCCAGACGGGCCGCAGATCGCGGGAAGGCCAACGCAGCTCAGCGCAGGCGGCGCGTCGACGACGCTGCCGTCACGCGCGCTGCCGACTTTCGCGTCGACGGTGTCGTTTCCGTCCCCGGTACGCGGCAGCTCGAAACCGAGGCGCCCGCATCCTGCACCGATAAGCAGGATAAATCCGACCGGGCGCATCGGACCATTATACCGAAGTAACGTTCGGAATCGGCGGCGTTCTCGATCACCTCAAGGTGCTCGCGTTCGCTACTGGATCGTGATGCTCACGCAGCTCGCGATGTCGAAGAACATGAACGCGAGTGCCTTCTCCTGTGCCGTGAGGCCAGCACTCGAGCATTGGCTCGGATAGCCGGTGCCGCCGGGCGACGACTTGGAGTCGCCGGACACGTGCATATCGGAGAACACGACCTTGCCGCAGCGGTTCGCGATCGGCATCTCGTTGGGCGTCGTGAACTGGAAGTTCTGCGGGAACTGATTGCCGTTGCCATCGTCGTAATAGACCCAGCGCTCGCCCTTGGTCGGGTCGACCATCTCGCAGGTCTGCTTCGCGGTGCCATCCTCGATCGGAATCTGGTCGCGCGCGGGCGAGGCCATGACCTTGGGATCGAGCATCCAGGTCGCGAACGACATGCCCTTGGGGTTGTTCACCTCGTCGATCGTGTCGACGGTGTTGTCGCCTGGATCGGCGCCGTAGTTCCACATCGCGATGTTCGGCCAGATCGTCGGCGCCTGGCTGCCGCCACCTTGCGTGCTGCCCGCGATCCACACGTTGTGCCAGTGCGAGAGGAACACGCGCCCGCCGCCGTCGGCGTACAGCTTGACGTCGTTCATCTCGGTCTGCGACTTGGTCTCGGGATGTTGTCCGCCTTCGCACGAGTTGATGATGATGTCGTAGCCCTGCATCTTCATCAGGTTGCCCCACAGCATCTGGGAGTCGGTGAAGTTGCCGGTGCCACCGCCGAAGCCGGTCATGAAGTGGTCGGCGCCCTCGCCTTTGCCCGACATCGTGTCGGCATAGAGGTGAACGTGGCCCGCGCCGCTATCGGTCGTGATCTCTTTGTCGGCGATGCCGAGCTTGCGGACGAGGCACTCGAGCGCGTCAGCCGAGCCGGTCGAGATCGCGACGTGCGGCATGTCTACCGACGTCGTGTTCGGCGTCAGGTCGTCGGCGCTCTTGGGCAGCGTGGTGTCGGCGACCGCGAGCGGGTTGTCGGTGCACTGGTTGATCGACTGCAGCATCAGGATGCGGCGCCACTTGCCGCTGGCGATCACGACCGGCACTGGGACACCGGAGGGCACGGACGCGAGTTGAAAGTAGCCGGCCGGGCTCTCCTGGGTGACCGCGGGTTGCGCGAGCGGACCGCCAGGCAGGGTGGCATCGCAGGTGTTGCACGTCGGCACCGTACCGACGTCGGCGGTCGGGATGTAGACGTCGACGCCGTACAGCGGGAGCGTTCCGTTGGGCGCGTAGACCGTGCCGGAGATCGTCGTCGGCGGCAGGTTCATCGACGCGCAGTCGACGATGTCGCAGCCGATGCCGCTGCACGCGCCGCTGCCGAGGCACTGGCCGTCGGCGCTGCACGTGTACCCGCTGCCGCACTGATCGCCGCCTTGCGTGCACTGCGCGTCACAGTGGCCATCGGGGTCGCAGTAGAAACCGGCCGGGCAGGTCGTGGCAGCGCCTGGCGACGGATCGCACGCGATCATGCAAGCCGCCGGCGGCGGGACCGCGTTGCAGAGGCTCTCCGCAGCGTGTGGCCCGCACGCGACCAACGCAAACGCGATCGAAACGGCGGGTGCTCGCATACCGCGATCTAAGCGCGCGCGCGCGCGGAAGGTCACGAGATATCTGCTGTCGCTCGATGAACGGCCCTGACACCTCGATCCCGTGGCGGTTACCGCGCCGTAACGCCTCAGCCGGCTTCGGTGCGATCGAGCCAGCCCAAGCGACCGCGTCCGGGCGCGAACAAGAGTGTGACCAACGCGACAAGCCCGATGACGAACAGCAGCGGCAACGCCACCGATCCGCGCGGTGCGTACGTGAACACGACGTGCGATGCTCCGGCAGGCACGAGCACGCCGCGCAGGTCGTAGTCGGTGCGGAACACGCGTTCGGCGCGTTCGTTGACCTCGGCGGTCCAGCCGTCGCCGTAGGCCTCGGCGAGCACGAGCACTCCCTCGCTCGGCGCACGAACGTCGACCGCGACGCGATCGGGCTCGTACTCGACAACCTGCGCGGCGAGCGGCGGCGCGTTGCCGCGCGGGACAGTCAAGCCGTCGACGTCATCGGTCTCCGCGTAGGCAGCCACCCGGCGAGATGGTGCGGTGGTCGACAGCGCGCTTAGCACCTGCGCCCGCGTCATCGTATCGACCCGCGCATACCAGCGCGCCATCGGCACGGCGTCGTCGATCCGAGCGATCACCGGCGTGATCGCTCGCCCGCGAGGCGCGTCGGGCCCGACCAAGTAGCGGACGTTGAGGTTCGCTAGCAAGTACGCACCCGCCGTGGCGCGCTCGATCTCGGCGTGACGCTGCGACTCGATCGGATTGGAGAAGCCCGACTCCTCGCGACGACTTGCGAGATACGCGACGAAGTACGGAATCTTTCGCCCGGCGTTCAAGCGCTGCGCGGCATCGAAGTAGCGCCATTCTTGGCGGGTGCCGGTGAGCACGTCCGCTTTCGCGAGATCTGCCGCGACATCGGGCGCGCCCTCGAGGATCGCGAGCTTCGAGGCTCCGGCATGCCATAGATCGACGAGCACGATCGCCGGCAACGCGACCGAGGTCGCCCACCGCGCCGCAACGCGAGCTCGCTCCGGGACCGCGGGGAGCCACGTGAACGCAGTCGCGACGAGCAGGGTCGCGACGGAGAGCACGACGTTGACGTCGCCGAGCCCGCCGATCGCGGTACCGGCGATGAACCACGAGCCTAGCCCGCCGACCCAGATCCAGCGGCGGCGCGCGGTCGAGTCTTCGCCGGCGAGCGCGGAGACGACCTCACCCGCCAGCACGGCGGCCGCGAGCGCGAAGATCAGATTGAACCGATACGCGATCCGAAATAGCCCGAAGCCCGGCACGTATTCCGCGAACCACGGGAGCACGTGTCCGGAACTGCCGAGTGCGAACGCGATCGAGAGCACCGCGATCGCGAGCCACAACATCGACCAGCTGCGTCGCTCCCGATCGCCGGTCGCGAGCAGCCACAGCGCGCCGACGAGCGCGAGCGGGCCGACGTACATGTCTTGCATCCAGTTGGTGTCGAGGTTCGGGACGACGAGCTCGCGAAGCCCATCGAACTGCAAAGGTCCCTGAAGGACGTAGTCGAGGCCGCGGTCGTCGCGAACGGAGCTCGCGATCGCCGACCAGGCCGGGATCCACGTCGATGCCAGCAGCAACGCAAGGAGCACGCCGAGCGCGAGGCCGGATCGCCAAGGCACCGCTTTCCACCGCAGCGGCGGCCAGCTCACGTACAGCGCATAGCCGGCGAACACGAGCAACCCGAAGAAGAAGCTCTGCGGATGACCGGCGGTCCCCGACAGCCACAGCGCTGCGACGATCATCGCGCCACGCCGCGGGCTCGGTAGCTCGCGATAGCGATCGATCGCCAACAGCACCCACGGCCAGTACAGCGCGGGCCACAGCAGCGAACCGTCTTTGTGAACGAGCAGCGGGCTGCCGAGCAGAAACGTCAACGCAGCGACGACGCTCGCGACCTGAGATCGCGTGCGCGACCAGATCCACGCGTGCATGCCGCACGTGCCGATCAGCAACGACAACAGCGCCTTGGCTTGGATCAACCACGGCCCGGTCCCGACGACGAGCGCGCCGAGCCAGCACAGCCAGTTCACCGGATGATAAAGGCCGGCCTGCGGATCGGCCCAGGCGGGGTAGCCGCCCATCGAGTATGGGTTCCACAGCGGGAGGTGTCCGTCGCGAAGCGAGCGAACCTGGAACTCGAGATCGGGCCAGAACTCGCGCGTGCAATCCCAGCCGAATAGCTTGTGACCGGCCACGACCGGCCAGTACAGCGCGACCAGCAGCGCGGCGTAGCCGACGACGACCGCCGAAACGTTGATCGCGCGACGGCTCACCACGAGGCGGCCTCGCTCGAGTCTGAACCGCGTCCGCCCACGTGCCAGCTACGTTACCGGAGACCGACCGCCTCGACGAGCGCCCGGTGTAGTCGCGGCGACCGCGCAGACGTGATTAGATCGCCATGATGGTCGCTCGCGTGCTCGGAGCTGTCGCGATCGTGCTCGCGCTCGTGGCCAGCGCGCATGCCGACGACAAGCCCTGGGCGGCGGGCGTCTCGGCCGCGAACCAGAAGCAGGCGCTCGCGCTGTACAAGGAAGGCAACGCGTTCTTCGAGCAGTCGCAGTACAAAGACGCGCTGCCGAAGTACGAAGCGGCGATCGCGCTGTGGGACCACCCGGCGATTCACTACAACGCCGCGGTCTGCCTCATCAACCTCGATCGCCCGGTCGAAGCGTTCGAGAACATCGTGTCGGCGCTGCGGTTCGGTGCCGCACCACTCGGGCCGGATCTATTCAAGCAAGGCGAGACGTACCGCAAGATGCTGGCGGCGCAGGTCGGCGAGCTCGAGGTCAGCTGCGCCGACGCGGGGGCCCAAGTCACGCTCGACGGCGAGCCGATCTTCACCGGGCCGGGCTCGGTCAAGCGCCGACTGCGCATCGGCGATCACCAGATCGTCGTCACGAAGCAACGCTATCAAACCGAGACCCAACTGATTCACCTCGGCGGCGGCGACGATCGACACGTCGCGATCGTACTCAAGCCGGTTCCCGGGCAGCGCGTGCTGCACCGGCGGTGGGCGAAGTGGAAGCCGTGGTCGCTCGTCGTCGGCGGCATCGCGATCGCCGCAGCGGGAGCGATTCCGCTCGTCGCATCGCAAGACCACGCGACCTCGTATCAGAGCTGGCTCGACTCGTGCTCGCCGTGCCTGATGCCGTATCCCGCGAACGAGACGCAGGAGCATTCGCTAGCGACCCGCGATCTGTGGATCGCGCGGTCCGCATTCGCGGTCGGCGGTGCCCTCGCGGTCACCGGCATCGCGCTCGTCGTGTTGAACCAGCCGCGACTCGTCAACGTGACGCCGATCGCCGGCCGCGAGCAGGTCGGGCTCGCTATTTCAGGTCAGTGGTGATCTGGCCGGTGTGCTTGAGCTTCTTGTTCGCGAGCTCTTCTTGCTGGGTCTGCTGATGCGCGCGTGACAGCGCGACACCGGCGTTGTGGATCGCGGACTTCTGATCCTGGATCTCGCGCAACGCGTTCGCTTCGCGAGCTTCCGAAGCTTGGGCTTCCGCAGTCTTCGTGTCGGCGGTCTGCTTCTCGACGATGAGCTGTTGCGCCTGGACCTGCAGCTGGTGGTTCACGAGCTTGGCTTGCGCGGTGGCCGCCTCGGCTTGCGCGGTCGCCGCCTCGGCTTGCGCCTTCGCGGTCTCGGCACGATCGGCGTTGTCGCGCGCGATCTGCTCGGCATCGCGGATCTGGACGAGCGCGATGCTACCTGCGGCAAGCACCGCGCACAGCACCGCGAACGCCCCGATCACGAGCCGGCGGCGCAGCCGAGCTGAACGCGTGCCGAGCGCGAGCACGGCGTCGAGAAAGTCCTGCTCGCGCGGCGCGAGCTGCCGCGGCGCACGCGACCACCACAGCCGAGCCTCTTCCATCGCTTCGTTGCGCCACAACAGGCCCTGGACGCGACCTTTCTGATCCCATTGCTTCGCCGCGGTCCGCAGCTGCGCGACGAACGCCGCGTCCTCTTGAGTCTCGTCGAGCCACCGCCGCAACGCCGGCCAGGTCTTGATCAACGATTCGTGGACGAGCTCGACCGCCGCGCTCCCGCCTTCGCGTTGCGCGTGGACCACGAGCAGGCGCGCCGCGACCAGCAGGCTGATGATCCGATCGATGTCGGGCGAAATGTCGCGCAGCTCGGTCGCGTCGACGATCGCGCGCGTCCGCTCCGGCGTCACGAGCCGCTGGCACATCGCGCGCACGAGGTGCTGATCTGGCGCCGATAGGCCGGCGAGCACTTCGTCGGCGTGGGTCGCGAGCGCGCCGCCGACGCCGCCCATCGCCTCGTAGCTCGCTGCAGTGAGCACGCGCCGCGTGCGATCGCGCTGATCCCACAGCCGCGCGGCGGTGAACTGCAACAGCGGCAACGGGCCTGGAGTCGCGCTCAACGTCTCGAGCATCGCCGCGACGACGCCGGGCTCGAACGTGTAGCCGAGCATGTCGAGCGGCTGGACGAGCGCTTGTTCGAGCCCCGCGCGGCTCGGCGGCTGAAGGAACACGAGGCCGCGCGACAGCTCTTCGACGAACCGACGATCTTCGGCGGCGCGGTCGAGAAAGTCCGAGCGCATCGCGACGATCGCGCGCAACGGCCCCGACGGATCGTCCGCGGCGCCGGCGAGACATGCGGTGAATGCGCGGCGCTCGTCGGCATCCGGCACGAGCGTGTAGAGCTCTTCGTGCTGATCGACGAACAGCAAGATCTGGGTACGCCGCCGTCGCGCACGTGCGCGCAACCGGGCGCCGAACGTGCCGGGCTCGGCGCGCAGCCGCTGCACCGGATCTTCGCTGACGATCGGATCGCTGTCGCGGCTATCGCGCAACGCCTCGAGCGCGCCGGCGAGCGACGCGAGCGGCTGCCGGCCCGGCCGCACGATGATGACTTCCCACGATTCACCCGAGCTCTTAAGCGCCGAGGCGACGCCCGCGCGCACGAGCGACGACTTGCCGACGCCAGACGGCCCCACCACGCCGAGCAACGGCTGATCGCGCAGCTTCGCGACGACCGCCGCGATGTCCGCCGACCGGCCGAAGAACCGATTCGCATCGGCTTCCTGAAACGACGTGAGCCCTGGATACGGGCTGTCGTCCGCGACGAGGCTGCGCCTTGCCCGACTCGGCAGCAGCGGCTCGAGATCGGCGAGCAACTCCTCGGCGGTCGCGTAGCGCTCGGTCTTGTGCTTCGCGAGGCAGCGCGCGACCACGCGAACGAGCCGATCCGGCAGATCGGCGACTTCGTCGGCGAGCGAAGGCAGCGGGGTGTCGAGCGCGGCCGCAGCGCCGAACAACTTGCCCTGGGTCACCGGCTCGAGAGGATGCTGGCCGGCGAGCATCTCGAACAGCATGATGCCGACCGCCCACAAGTCGCTGCGATGATCGACCTCGTCGGTACCGAGCTGCTCGGGCGACATGTACGGCAGCGTTCCGACGATCGCGCCGGCGCGGGTCTCGGTCAGCGGGGTGCCGGGCGATGGCGAGCGCGAACGCGGCGACGCGGGATCGGGGGTCGAGAACAGCTTCGCGATGCCGAAGTCGAGCACCTTGACCGTGCCCGACGCGGTGACGATCACGTTCTCCGGCTTGAGATCGCGGTGCACGATGTTCGCGGCGTGCGCACACGCGAGCGCCTTGACGACCGGCACGATCAGCTCGATCGCGCGCCCGACCGGCATCCGCTTGTCCGCCATCAGCGCGCCGAGCGATACGCCTTCGACGTACTCGAACACCATGTACGGCAAGCCCGCGAGCTCGTCGACGTCGTGGATCACGACGATGTGCTCGTGTGCGCATCGTGCGGTCGCGCGCGCTTCGACGAGAAACCGCTCGGTAAACTGCTTGCTGCGCGATGCGAGGAACTTCATCGCGACCCGGCGGCCGAGCCGGGTATCGCGCGCGAGGAACACCTGCCCCATGCCGCCGCGCCCGATCTCGCGAATCACCTCGTACTGCTCGATGCGCATCCCGGGCACGATCGCGATCGCCTCGACGACGGTTCGTGGCTCGGCCGCCGGCCGGTGAGCGTCGATCTCGGTGCGCTCGTGACGAGCGGATCGGCGCTTACCGTCGCTCGATTCGGTCATAGGGTCCGATACTGCTCGACGAGTGTGTCGAGCTCGCCGAATAGGCCGCGGATATCGGCGTTGGCGCGCGGTCGCTCGGCGTCGATCGCATCGAACAAGCCGCGGAACGCATCGGCGAGCGCATCTTGTAAGCCGGCGACCGTCGCGGCCATCGCGTCGCGTCGGTCGACCGCCGCGGCGTCGCCCGTGCTCTCGGCCTCGGAGCTGATGACCGCGAGCTCGAGCTCGATCGTCGATAGCTCCTCTTGTAGCCGATCGATGTCGTTGATCGGGTGCTCGAGCGCGTCGGCGAGATCGAGCAGCGTCGCGCGAATCTGGTTGGTCAGCGCCTGACCGACGTTGCTCATCCCGGTCGTCGTGAACAGGTGCGCGTTGCGCCGTCGCGGATCGGGCGAGCTCGGCGCCCGGCCGCGCAGTCGTTCGAGCTCGCCGACCAGTCGCGCCGCGGTCGGTCGCTCGCCCGGAACCTTCGCGACGCACGCGGCGATCAGCGCATCGAGCCCGGGCACCGCCGCGACGTCGGGATTGCGTTTTTCGAGCCGCTCGGGCGTCTCGTGGAGGTGCGCGTAGACCATCGCGACCGTCGGGCGCGATCGGAACAGCGGCTTGCCGCTGAGCGCGAAGTAGGCGATGCCGCCGAGCGCGTAGACATCGGCCGCTGGGCCGACATCGGCATCCGAGCTCTGCTCCGGCGCCCAATACAGCGGCGAACCGACCAGCTCTTGATCGTCGGTGAGCCGAGTCAGGCCTTCTTCCGCCGCGAACTTCGCGAGCCCGAAATCGATGATCTTGGTCTGGCGCGGATCGCCGTTGCACAGCAACACGTTCGACGGCTTGAGATCGCGATGGACGATGCCGACCCCATGCGCGTACGCGAGCGCCGAGGCCATCTGGATCAGGATGTCGAGCGCGTCGCGCAGCGCATACGGGCCTTCCCAGCCGATCGCGCCTTGGAGATTCGGTCCGGCGACGTACTCCATGCCGAGGTAGAGCGCACCGGTGTCGAGCCGGCCGGCATCGAGGATCTGCACGATGTTCGGATGGCGGAGCCGACCGAGCGTCTCGACCTCTCGGCGGAACCGCGCCGCGGCTTGCTGGCTCGCATCGCGATCGGCGCGCACGATCTTGAACGCGCGCAGCTCGCCCGAGCTCGACTTGGCGAGGTAGACCTCACCCATGCCGCCGACACCGAGCGAGCGGACGATCTCGTGCCCGTCGACGACCTGGCCGATCACTGCGCCAAGCGTAACATCGCCGCGCCGGGCTCGCGACAATCAGGCCGGCGCGAGGCGGCGCAGCGCGGCATAAAGATCGGCCGCGGACGCGTAGCGGTCATCGGGGCGCTTCGCGAGCAGGCGGAGAATGATCGAATCGAGCTCGGGCGGCAGATCGCCGGCCGGCAACCGGCTACGCGGCGGCGCCGGCTCCTGGGTGAGGTGCGCGTGCAAGATCTCCTGCGCGTTGCCGAGAAACGGCGCGCGGCCGGTGACGAGCTCGTACGCGATGCAGCCGATCGCGTAGAGGTCGGTGCGCGGATCGTTGCCCGTGCCGGTCGCGCGCTCGGGCGACATGTACTTCGCGGTGCCCCAGATCACGTTGCTCGTGCTGAGCGCGACGCTCTCCGCGTGGTCGGGCGCGACGATCTTCGCCATCCCGAAGTCGAGCACCTTGAGCGTGTCGTCGGGCGCGACGATCAGGTTGCTAGGCTTGAGATCGCGGTGGACGACGCCGCGCGAGTGCGCGTGATGGACTGCCTGCGCGAGCTGATCGAGCACGCGGATCGCACGCGGTACGGTAAAGCGGGTCGCACGCAGCAGCTGCTGCACGTTCTGACCCTCGGCATGCTCCATCGCGATATAGAACCGGCCGTCGGGGAATTGCCCGAAGTCGAACAGCGCGACGATGTTCGGGTGGCGCAGCCGGTTGACCGCGCGCGCCTCGCGGCGAAATCGCGACACGAACTGCGGATCGACTGCGACGGTGGAGCTCAGGATCTTGAGGGCCTCGAGCCGCTCGAGCGGGACGTTCTCGGCGAGCCAGACCTCGCCCATGCCGCCGCGCCCCAGCTCGGAGATGATACGCCAGCGATCGATCAGGACCGTACCGATCATCGACAACACAGGATTTTATCACGCGGTGGCATAATGGATGGCATGCGCTGGCTCGCTCTCGCTCTGGCGCTGGTCCCGGCCTGCAACCTCAAGTTCAACAGCCAGCCGTGCGGGACAGCGGACAACCAATGGATCTGTGCGGAGGGCCTCGCCTGCGCCGATCCACCGACCTACTGCGGCACTCCACCTCCCCCCGATCAGTGCGCTCAGCTCGCGGACTTCACGCCGTGCTCGCTCGCGACCGGCGACGGCGTGTGCCTGAGCGGGGTGTGCGGACCGTGCGCGGCCGAGACCGCCGGCTGCAAGACCCACGGCGCGTGGGAGGTGATGGCGTCGGGGACGACCCAAACGCTGCGGTCGCTATGGGTGGCGTCGGAGACCGATGTCTACGTGGTCGGTGATATGGCGACGTTGCTCCACTATGACGGTCACATGTGGACCGCGCTGGACTCGAGTGTGTTTGGCGTGGCGACGAGCTTGCTGTCGATCTGGGGCGCTGACGACGATCACTTGTTCGTCGTCGGCGGCAAGAACGCCTATCGCCTGGTCGCCGGAGTCTGGACACGTGAGCTCACCCAGCAGTCGAACTTTCTAAACGCGGTCTGGGGCAGCGCCGTTAACGACGTTCGGGCGGTCGGCGCCAACGGCGTGATCTACCAATTCGACGGGACGCAGTGGAACCCCGAACCATCGGGGACGATCGCGACCCTCAACGCGATCTGGGGCACGGACGCCAACCACATTTGGGCCGTCGGCAACCCGATCGGAGCAGGCAGCACGGTGCTCAGCTTTAACAGTGGCGTATGGGGACCGGTCGGCGTGCAAGCACAGGATCCCAACCAGGCGCTCAATGCAATCGGCGGCTCCGGTCCGGCGGATGTCTACGCCGTCGGCGACCCGTCTAGCGGAGTGGTGACAGTGATCCAACAGCAACCAGGATCATGGCTGCCGCTCGACGAGGCGGACGTTCAGGACGAGGCACTGCTCGCGGTCTGGGCTCGTGGCCCGGGGGACTTCCTGATTGGAGGCCACGACGGACTGCTGATCGAAGGCCAGTGGACGACCTGGACTACCCACACCACGAACACGAGCGCCGAGATCGACGCCGTGATGGGAAGCAGCGCGGACAATATCTTCGCCGTCGGCGCCGGCGGTCTGATCCTGCACTACACGACGGACTAGCTCAGG
>CAZDGY010000077.1:0-13531 GCA_964504685.1 uncultured Kofleriaceae bacterium
ATGCTTGCGCTCGAAGCGCTGCGCGCGTATCGCGCTGGGGTCGATGCCCAGCGCCTCGTCACATTCCCGTGGGAAGACCACTGGGCGACGCCACTCGCCGAGCTTCGCGCGCTACTCGATGTCACTGCGATCGGCGCAGCGGCTTAGCGAGCGGCCGCGGCGCAAGTTGACAAAAGCGACACCGTCCCCAAGGATTCCGCTGTCAGCCTCATAAGTTGGCCGCGCGGCGATCGGGCGCAAGTTGACAAAAGCGACAGCGTCACCGTGCCGGGCGGCGCGCGAGGTAGTCGCGACCGCGCGTCATCAGCGCTCGGAAGCCTTCGAGGTCGTTCGCTCGCACGACGGAGCGCAGACGCTCGATCGCGTAGAGCAACGCGGCTAGCGATTCGGTGCCGTAGTCGTTTAGGGTTTGGATCTCGAAGTAGAGGTCTGGGTTCTCGCGCGCGACGTTAGTGGCTACGCCGAGCTGGGCGTCGAACGTCGTCGAGGATAGCGTAGCGAGCCGGGGTGCGGCCTCACCGCTGTCGGCGAGCGCGGTGAAGAACGCGATGTTGAGTGCGTGGGATAGCCCGAGGACGTACGCGATCAGCCGATCGTGGCTTTCGAGATCCATCTCGACAAGCGTCGCCATCGTCGGCTCGAACAGCGCGCGGACAGCGGCGGTTGCAGCCGGGGCCCCGACGTCGACGAAGATCACGTGACGACCACTGAGCAACTCGGTGTCGGGCCCGAACATCGGATGGACCGACGTGACGTTGCCGCCGGCATCGCGCAGCGCATGCAACGCCTCCCGCAACGGGCTCTTTAGCGAGCCCACGTCGAACACGACGCCACGCGGTGGCGCGGCGGCCATCGCGCGCAAGATCTCGGCGGTCGCCGGCATCGGCGCGGCAATGACGATGAGCTCGTGATCGAGCGCGAGCGTGCGCCAATCGCGCTGCGTCGGATCGGCTGCGGCCGGGTCAGAAATCTCGACGACGAACCCCTGCGCGTCCAGGTAACGCACGAACCAGCGGCCCATGTTGCCGCAACCGCCGATCACGAGCGCACGGCGCCCGCTGCCCTCGCCGCTCGCCGCGACGGTGTCGCGCTCTTGCACCGTGAGCGACTCGCGGATCAGTGCGAGCACGAGCTCTTCGCCAAATCGCGGCGACAGCCCGTGCTGTTGCGCCGCAGTACGAGCTCGCTCGACGACGTCGCGCTCCTGCCGGAAATCACGGGTCGGAATCGCCGCAGCGCGCTTGATCTGGCCGATCTTCTGGGCGACAGCCTGGCGGCGCGCCACGAGCGCGAAGATCTCGCGGTCCACCTGCCCGAGCTCGGCGCGCAACGGCGCGAGCTTCGCGTTCGGATCGTCGGTCATCCGCGCAGCGTAGCCCAGGAACCGAAGCGCGAAGCGCAAACGGTCGGTCTGAGCGGTCCGGTCGCGGCAATCCAGTCGGCCAAACTTGATCGCGGCAGGCAGCGACGACGGGCAACCAACGACGGCCATTAAGCCGCGAATTGCTTGGCGCCGGTGCGCGACGACGACCTTCGCGACGAGATGCGGCTCGCTAGCGCCGGTGCGCGACGACGACCTTCGCGACGAGATGCGGCTCGCTCGACTCGACGCGCGCACCGACTTCAGTGAGGGCGACCGCGAGATCGTCGGCGAGATAGTCGTCGTAGAACGGCTCGTGGAAGTCGCGGGGGAAATCGTGCAGCACCGCCGCGAGCTCGGGGCTGTCCGCTGGCTGCGCCGAGTCTTCGATCACGATCAGGCCGCCGGGCCGCACGACTCGTAGCATCTCGCGCAGGACGTTGCGGCGCGCGTTGCGCGGCAGCTCGTGGAACATGTAGACGCTCGTGACCACGTCGAACGTCGCATCGGCCCACGGCAACGCCTCGGCGTTCTCGACGGCGAGCGTGAGCTCCCCGACCGCCTCGAGCCGCTTACGTGCAGCGCGAACATAGGCGGGCGATAGGTCGACGCCATGGAGCCGGTGCGACGGATCGCTGCGCCACAGCTGGTGCAGCGTCCGGCCGGTCCCACAGCCGACGTCGAGGATCTTGAGCGGTCGCGCCACCCCGCGCGCGAACGCAGTGATCGGCGGGATGATCATCCGGCGCATCACGTCTGCGGTACCGCGAAACAACAGCTCGACGCCAAGCTCGTACACCGCGGCGGAGTGGTCGCTGAAGTAACCGTCGGTCTGCCAATGAAACGTCCGGCGGTAGTAGGCCGGATAGCGGGTCTTATCGACGACCGGGATGTCGCGAAAGTCGTTGTCGCGTTTCCGGCGGACGACGCGCGGCGCATCGCGCAGCAATGCCGGCAGCGCTCGCAGAAACCCGCGCACTGGGATGTCGAACAACAGCTCGCGCGGATACGCACCGGCGTCGACGTTTGCGAGATCGCGCGCATGCAACTCGCGGCGGCGGCGATCGAGCAAGGTCAACTCGTGCGCGCCGATCACCGGCCGCGGGTGACGCGTCACGAACCGCGCCGCTTCCTGCATCACGGTCGCGTTGATCAGGAACGACAGATGTTGCGAGTGATACGCGAAGCGATCGAGACGCGTCAGCATGAGGTCCTCCGCCGTCGCACGATCCACAGCATAGCGGCTAATCCGCCGAGCAGCCCGTTCGCTGCGCCGCCACCGCTATCGCAGCACCCGCCGTGATGCACCGGCGCTCCCTCCGGTAGCGGTTGCGAGCAATCGATCGGCATCGCCGTGATGCCAATCTGAACCGTGAGAATGCACCACATCGAGGCCTTGCCTTGATACGGCAACACGCACTGGTCGTGCTGCACCGTCCCGGCTGGACACGACACCGGCGCCTGGATATCGCTGAACTTCAACACGCCCGTCCAGGTCACGAGATCGGTGGTCTTCATGATCGCCCAGCCGTCGGGCGTCGGACTGCCCATCCCGGCGAGGTCGACCGTGCAGCCCCAGATCTCACCTGCGCTATTGGCATAGAGACAATTGAGGTGAGGCGCGCCGGACAATTCCGTCCATGTCGTGCCGCCGTCGATCGAAGTGCGCGCTCCGAGGTGCGGACTCGCTTCGACCAGGCTGCTGTCCGCCCGGACGAGCAGCACGAGCGGCGCATCGTTGTCGGAGCGAATGTGGGTCCAGCCTCCGCTCGCGCCGCCGTTCGTCGTCTTGTACAGGCCTTGGCCCATCGGGCTCTCGTCCTGGACTCGGATGTAGACGATGTCGGGATCGACCGGATCGATCCCCACGATGTCGATCTTCGAGTTCGTCATCGTGATCAAGCCATCGGCCGCGATCGGCACGAACGACGCGCCGCCATCGCTGCTGCGGTACAGAAACTGGGCGTTCGGCACACCGTTCATCGTCTGGTAGCCGCTGAGATAAACCCGCGTCGGATCCGACGGCGCGACCGCGAGCGATTGCCAGTTCGTACCCGCCGGCGCGCCCGGTGGCGTCGCGGATTGCGGAAACGTGGCGCCGCCATCGGTGCTCTTGTAGATCTTCACGTCGGCGGGATCGGACGCGGCGTAGTAGATCGCGCCATCGGGCCCGATCTCGACTTGCGTCACCTTCGTCGTGCCGGAGGGCGTCGCAGCGAACGTGCAGCCATCGGCTTCGACTCTGAGGCCGTCGGCGAGCGTCGTCGCGAACAGCGACCCGTCACCGGCGTAATCGAAGTCAGGATCGAACGTGCCGGCGAAGCCGACCGCGTCCTCGCACATCCATTGCCAGGTCGCGCCGCCATCGTGTGACAGCAACAACCCGAACGTCATGCCCGCCGCGATGTCTTGCTCGTGGCCGTGGCGGAAGTTGATGGTCGACGTACCGGCGTTGCGCCCGTTCGCGTACGCGGATGGCGCCAATGCCGCGAGACCTAGTGCGGCGAGCGACGTTAGCGTTCGCCGCGCAATCAACGTCGCTTGCGCCGGCCGAAGATCAGCACGATGAAGCCGCCGAGCACGAGCGCAGACGTCGTACCGCCGCCGCTCGTATCGCAGCAGCCCTTCGGCGGGACGACCACGGGCGCGCCATCGATCGGCGCTCCATCGGCGTTGAACGAGGCGCACGGGATCGACGTCGACGTGATCCCGAGCTGCATCATCAGCCCGCACCACACCGACGGCTTGGCCATGTAGGGGAGCACGCACTGATCCTCTTGAGCGGTGCCAGCGGGACACGCGACCGGGTCCATGATGTCTTGGAAGCGAAGCACCGGCGTCCACGTCGATAGGTTGCCGCTCGACTTCATGATCCCGTAGCCGTCTTTCGGTGGCCCACCGGGGACATCGAAGTTCGCGGTGCAAGCCCACACTTCGTCGGCGGAGTTACGCGCGAGACAGTTAACGTGCGGCGGGTTGGTGAGGTCGGCCCACGCCGTACCGTTCGTCGACGTGTGCATGCCGAGGTTCGGACTGCCTGCGACGAGCGAGCCATCGGCGCGCACGACGAGCGACAACGGCGAATCGTTCTCGGACAGCATGTGCGTCCACGATCCGCTCGCGCCGCCGTTCGCCGTTTTGTACAGGCCCTCGCCCATCGCGGATTCCTGCTTGACCCGCACGTAAGCGATATCGGGGTTCGTCGGATCGACCGCGACGAAGTCGATCGCCGAGTTTGTGGTCGTCGTGATCCCGGTCTGGACCATCGGCGTAAACGTCGCCCCGCCGTCGTCGCTGCGAAACAGGAACTGCGTGCGCGGTTGACCGGCGATCAGGCGATAACCGCTGAGGTAGACCCGCATCGCGTTCGACGGAGCGATGACGAGCGAGTCCCACCAGTCGCCGTCTTCCGAGCCCGGAATCGTGGTCGACTGCGTGAACGACACGCCGTCGTCCGTGCTCTTGTAGATCTTGACGTCGGCCGGATCCGACGCAGCGTAATAGACCGCGCCGTCGGGCCCGATTTCGACTTGCGAGACGAACGTCGTACCCGCGGGTGAATTCGCGAACGTGCAGCCGTCGCTGTTGTCTTTGAGGCCGTTGAACGTCGTCGCGAACAGCGAGCCAGGCGCGGTGCCCGGGCCCCAGTCGTAGTCCGGATCGTACGTGCCGGCGTAACCGACCGACGCTTCGCACATCCAACGCCACGTCGCGCCGCTGTCGTGCGAGATCAACACGCCGAAAGTCATGCCCGCGATGATGTCGGTTTCGGCCCCGTGCCTGAAATGCAGCGTCGAGGTGCCGGGGTTGCGTCCGTTCGCGAACGCCTGTGGCGCGAGCGCAGCGACGAGCAAACCGACACAAGCTATCCGCAGCATGTGAAAAGCGTATCCCGCGGCCGGAACGAGCGCGAGCACGAACGGCGTGGAGTAGCTCACGCTCGATGACCCGACGAGACGCGACCGACGCACGGCGACCGGACACCCCAGAAGTGGGGCCCCGCGCCCCTCGCCTCGAGCGGTCGCCAGGGCCCGAACATGATTTTCCTGCGAACGCGGGAAGCACCGTCTAACTCATCGCGTGAGCCTGCCTGCCGTGACCCTCAGGCGAGACCGATCTCGCGCAGCCGCTGAACGAGATAATCACCGGCGGTGACGCTCGGATAGCGCGGGACGCCGCCGGTGCGCGCGACGCAGCTCGGCAGCGGCGCGAGATCGACGTCGGGCCGTGCGTGAACAAAGCACGGGATCGAGAACCGCTCGCTCGCGCCGTCGCGCGGGTTGACCACGCGATGAGTCGTGCTCTTGTACAGGCCGTTCGTCGCGTTCTGCAGCATGTCGCCCGCGTCGACGACGATCGTATCGAACCCGGTGTGGACCGGCATCCAGCTGCCGTCGTGACGCAGCAACTCGAGGCCCTCTGCGGTCGCGCCGGAGAGCAACGTGATGAGGTTGATGTCCTCGTGCGCGGCCGAGCGAACCGAGCCCGCGGGCGCGCCGACGGTCGGCGGGTAATACAGCACGCGCACGATCGTGTCGGCTTCGCGCGCCATCTCGCGGAACCGGCCGTCGGGCTCGCCGAGGTACGCCGCACACGCTTCGAGCAACGTGCCGCCGAGCTGATCGAGGTGGCGATAGAGCTCGGTGATCGCGGCGCGAAACCCGGGAACTTCCGTCGGCCAGACGTTCGCGCCGAACCGGCGATGCACGGCGTGATCGTCGGGCGCGTCGACCCGGCCGATCTGCCAGAACTCTTTGAGATCCGGCGCGGCTTGATCGCGCGCGTGCTCTTTGCCAAAGCCGGTGTAGCCGCGCTGCGCGAGCTTGCCCGGATCGTGGTACCGCGCCTTCACGTCGGCGGGCAGGTGAAACACGGCCCGCGCAGCATCGTAAACGCGCGCGGTGAGCTCGTCGGGCACTCCGTGATTTGCGATCGCGAAGAACCCGATCTCGGCGAGCGACTCGCCGACGCCGCGAACGATCTCGTCGCGCGGTGCGCGCAGATCGACGATCGGGATCGTCTGCGCCGCGGTCACAACAAGCCGAGGATGAAAAACACGAGGCCGATCACGCCGAGTCCTATGCTAACGAGCCACAACTTCGGTCGCTTCGCGAGGACCGCGATCGCACCCATCGCGATCGCGATCTGGAACACGGTGACGCCGCGCGCGAATTGCACGTGGTGCCCCATGTGCGATTCGGAGGATTCTTCGAGCTCTTTGCCCTTCTCTTCGATCTGTTTCTGCTCGGCCTCGTACTTCGCCTCGAGTGCCTTGACCTGGTCGCCAGGTGGTTTGCCGACCGCATCGAGCACCTGTGCGCGCGATTCGACGAGCGACGACTTGATTCCTTTTGCTTGGTAGTAGGCCCACTGATCGGACGCTTTCATCTGATCGAGGAGCGCCTCGCTCTCGTGATGACCAGCGAGGAGCGCGCAGATCGCCGCGACCACCGCGAGCAGCGCGGACGACAGGGCCACGCGCGAGATCCACTTGCGAGACTCGCCCGACTCCTCGGCGGCCTCTTCCATCTTTTCGTGCAGCTCTTCGGTCGGAACTTCGATCTCTTCAGGCATCGCGCGCGACTATATCAGCCGACCTTGTGCTCGATCTCCGGAGGGCTCGCGAAGAAGCGGTTGCGCTTCGGGTCGTTGAAACGCTGGTAGTCGATCAGCCACGGAGTGACCTGCGCGTTGCCGCCCTCGAGGCGGATCGTCGCGGCCATCGGGGTCACGGTGCGATAGCTCGAGTCGATCGGCAGGTCGTTGTTGTCCGAGCCGCCGGCGGAGAACAGGCACAGCAGCGACGCGACATCGCCGTACATCGGCTTGAACCCGGCGTCGATCTTCTCGTGACCGCGCACCATCATCGAGCAGCCAAGCCGCGCCATGAACGCTTCGAACTGGCGCTTGCCGAACGGGAACCGCGCGTTCTGCGCCTGGAGATCGTCGGGAATGAAATCAGCGGTCGACGGGTCGCTCCACAACATCTGGAACCGAAGATCCGGATCGTTGAGCGAGCTCATGTCGACGAGCTTGCTCTTGATGTCGACGTCGCGCGGGATGCCGGCGTGGACGAACATCAGATCCTCGAAGAACAGCATGTTCGGCAGTTCTTCGAACATCTTCATGTATTCCTGGAACACCTCGCCCGGGATGTGGCCGATCAACGTGTTGATCGCCTCGGCGGGCTTCACGCCACCGTAAATCCGCCCGCGATACTCGATGTAGTACTCGTGGTTGCCGCGGAGCGGGAACACGTGATCGGGTGCGGCCAAGTAGAGCTGCATCACGGTGCGCAGCACGCCGTTGTAGCTGAACATCCCGCGGTCGATGTAGTCGCCGAGCAGCACGAGCTTCGGCTCGGGCTTCTTGTGGTCGAGCTTCCACGCCTCGAGCTTCGCGAAGAAGTCGGCCTGGAGCAGCGCGCCTTTTAGGCAGCTGTAGCAACCGTGCAGATCGCCGAGCACGGTGATGTCGTACGTGCGATCGGGTTTCGCCGGATGGACGTAGACGTGACCATCGAGGAACGGCGTCTGGCCCGCGAAATCGGCGACCGTCAATTTACCGGCGAGCTTGCCCTCGCCCGCGGTCCGTTGCTTCTCGAGCTGCGCGACGAACCGATGCATGAGCTCGAGGTCGGCCGAGATCTGATCTTTGATCCGGGATGGATCGGCGGAGTAGTGCTGCTCGAACTGCGCGAAGAACGGATGGTTGTCGTGGCGGCTCGACACCGACGCCGGATCCTCGATCGCGACCTTGTTCGGCGCGATCATCTCGATGTCGGCATCGCCGAGCGGCGTCGGATTCTCGAGTAACGCTTCGATCTCGGCGCGGAACTTCGCTTCGGCGGGGTGCACCGTACCGTCGGCGTAGATCAGCTCGTCGATCGTCGACAGCAACTCGTTCTGATTGTCGCGATCGAAGGTCTGGAAGATCTCGTAGCTGCGCAGCTTGAGCTTCGAGTAGACGAACTTTTCGACATCTTCGCCGTCGGCGACCGCCTCGTCGAACAGGCTCTTGACCTGGTGGTCGACGTTCTCGAACACCTCGTGGAAGTGGCCGACGAAGCGATTGATCACTTCGTCGCGCGTCTTCGGATCGGCGTCGGGCATCGCCATCTTCGCGCGCGCGGTGACGAGCTGGCGGATGTAGATCCGCACGAACGTCTTTTCGGTGAAGTCGAACTCGCCATCGATGTACCCGAACGCAGTCAGGTAAAAGATGATCGCGTGCATCTGCTGTTCGGCGACGTCGGGGTTCGTGCTGAACGTGAGCATCGCCGCGGAGCTTATCGCGGTGGGCTACGGCGCGTCATGGACCGGCGCGGCGATTCCACCACCGTCCGGGGCGTCGAGGCGATCGGGCAGATCCGCGATGATGTAAGCAACGACCGCGACCGCCGCGACGTCATCCGCGAGCTGAGCGGGATCGACCTTGTCGAGCGTGTCCGCGTCGGTGTGGTGGATGTCGAAGTAGGTGCGATTGTCGACCTCGAGACCTGCCTGCGGGACGCCCGCGGGTGCCATCGGTCCGACATCGGCGCCGCCGGTCTTGCCTTCGAGCCTCAGGTTGGTCGCGCCGAGCGGGCGAAGCAGCGACAAGATGTCGGCCAACCGCGGTCCGACCCTCGCACTGGTCGCGGCGTCTTTGGTGCCGAGCGTGAAGCCTCGGGGCGAGAACCCGCCGCTATCTGACTCGATCGCGAACACCGTTTTCGGCAGCTCGGCAGCATGCTGCTCGGCGTAGCCCTTGCCGCCGCGCAAGCCGTTCTCCTCGTTCGTGAACAGCACCGCGCGAATCGTTCGCCGCGGTTGCAAGCCCATGCGCTTCAACAGCGCGAGCGTCTGCATCATCGTCACGATGCCGGCGCCGTCGTCGTGCGCGCCTTGGCCGACATCCCACGAATCGATGTGGCCGCCGATCACGACGATCTCGTCGGGCTTGTCTTTGCCGCGCAGCTCGCCGATCACGTTCGCCGACTCGGCATCGGGCAGCATCTGGGACTCGAGGTGAACGTGAACGCTGACCGGCCCGGCGGCGGCGAGCCGCGTGATCAGCGTGGAATCCTCGACGGTCACCGCGGCGGCCGGGATCTTCGCGATCGCATCGTCGTAGGTCAGCGAGCCGGTGTGAGGCGTGCGCAGGCTGTGCGCGGTGATCGACCGCATGAGCACGGCGACTGCACCGAGCTTTGCTGCGCGCTGCGCGCCGGCCCACCGATACTGGACGACGTCGCCGTAGCCGGACTGATTCTGCTCGGTCCACGTCGGCATCGGAACGTCGTAGAGCACGATCGCGCCTTTGACCGCGTCGCGCTTTGCATCGAGCTCGACCCAGTCATGAACGACGACGACCGGCGCGGTGATGCCGGCTTTCGGCGTCGACACCGTCCCGCCGAGCCCGAGCAGGTGGAGCGGTCGCGTGATCGGCGTGACGAGCTCGCCATCCTCGGCGCCGCGCACCCAATGCGGCACCATGATCTTTTCGGTGTGAGCCTCGAGCCCGTCGTCCTTCATCGCCTGCATCGCCCACGCGATCGCACGATCGAGCTCGGGCGACCCCGACAGTCGATGGCCGATGTGATCGGTGAGCTGGGCGAGCTTGCGATACGCACCGCGATCGCTGCGCGCAGCCGTGACGATCTTCGCAGCTCGCTCGCGATACGTGTCGGCGATCGATGCGCCGGGCGCCGGGCCCGGATGAAACGTCGCGGTGTCGGTGACCCAAGCGGGCGTCACCGGATTCGGTGCACGGTCGGCGACGCAAGCTCCGACGACGAGCAGCGCGAGCCCGTGCAGTTTCACGGCACCTCGTCGGCGAGCGCCTCGAGCGCCTGGGGTTCTGGCACGGACGGCGCGACGACGCCGCGCTTCGCGATGTCGACGAGCAGCGCGACCACGGCGACGAGCCGATCCGCGGTGGCCGGACGACCGAGCGCGAGATCAGAAAGCGGAATCGGATGGTCGAGCTGCGCGCCGCGACCGGGGTAGACGCGGAACCGCATGCCTTCGGGCTCCCAGAACGCGAGCCAGCCGTCGAGCGTTGCCTCCGCGCGTTCGCGTAGCCCCGCGTCGAACAGCTTCGCGAACACCAGCGCGTTGCCGCGGGCCTTGAACCGCTCGTCGAAGCTGATGTCGCCGGTCTTGAACAACGGAGCGGCGGGAGGTCCCGCCGGGTTCGGCCCGCGACCACGCGGAGGGACCGCCCACAACGTCAGGGTGGCGCCGCGCACCTCGTCGATCTCGCGACCGAGCACGACATCGAGCGCGATCACGCTGCCTTCGATCCGCTCGATCCGCGTCGTCACCGTCAGCTTGTCGGTGTCGCCGACGAACACCGAGCTCGTCATCCCGCCCTCGGCGCGCGTGGTCAGCGAGTGGACGTCTTGCAGGACGCCGCGCAACGCGGTCGTGACCGCCGTGACGTAGGTCGACCACGCGGTGTCGGCGATCGCGGGCGTATCGCTCGTGAGCGGCAGTGCCTCGAGCTCCTCGTCGCGAACCCGGCGCGCTCCATCCGCGATCAGCGCGAAGCCGAACAACGCGAGCAAGTCGTAACTCGCCCAGCGAAACCCGTAGCCGCCGAGCACGACGAGCGCGAGCCCGGCCCCGATCGTGCGACGAGCTTGGCTCGACGACGTGGCGCACGACGCGAGCGTCCACGCCAACGTCGCGATCGCGAGCATGTCGATCGCGAGCCGCGGATCTGCTTGCGCCGGATCGAGCGTGACACCGATCGCGAGGTTCGCCGCGCGGGCGAACTGCGGGTACCACAACCGCGCGAGCAGCGCTCCGCCCGCTGCGACCGACATCGCGACGACGATCGGCGCGACCTTGACGACGGCGCGCGCGAATGGCCGCGCGGACAACGCGTACGGCGACACCAGGGCGACCAGGGCGATCGCGACCGGCCCGGCCTTGGTCAGTGCGACGCCTGGGCCATCGAACATCGAATCGTCCCACAGCCAACGTCCGCCGACGACGAACAGCGTGTGCAACAACAGCGGGATCGCGACGATCGCCGAGCCGATCTGAACGCCGCGATCGCGATCGCGACCGAATGCGCTGACCACCATCGCGACGACGGTGATCGCAAACGCGAGCTCGAGCGGCAGCGTCAGCCAATCTGGGGTCGCCACTACGAGCGGCAGCGCGGCAAGCACCGCAGCCACCGCGAGCGCAGCGTGCGCGACGAGCTCTCGGCGATCGCGCCGACGGCGAAATGCGGCGATACAGCGCGCGCCGATCAGGCCCGCCGCGAGCGTGCCGACGAAATAGAACAGGAACAGCCCGAGGTAGCTGAGCTGCGTGTACCAGAACGGCGGCGTGCCGGTCGCCGGCAGCAGCGCCTGCGCGAGCCCGGGGTCAGCTTTCGATCCGATCGCGACGCGATTGAACGCGATCTCCAATGTCGCCACTGCGAGCAACGCGACGACTGCGAGCCGATTCGTCGTCAGCTCGCCATCGGGCAGGCCACCGGAGTCTCGAACGTGGGCCTCGCGCCTCGACAATTTTGAAAAACGTAGCTGTATAGCGGGGTTGCGTCAAGCCGCGCTGAAAACTGGGACGCGGCACAGACCCGCGAGATCCTACATGTAGTGAAACTGGCGACACCGCTGTTCTTAGTGCTCCTCGCGGGAACGGCCGACGCCAAGCCGCGGGTCGTGCTCGATCCCGGTCACGGCGGATCGAACCTCGGAGCTCGGGGCGCCGGCGTGCACGAGAAGCAGCTGACGCTCGAGCTCGCGCATCGCGTCGCGGCGAACCTGCGCGAGCGCGGCATCGAGGTCGCTCTCACCCGCGACGACGACCGCACGCTGACGCTGCGACAACGCGTCGAGGTCGCGAATCGGATCCCCGCCGACTTGTTCGTCAGCATTCACGCGAACGCGTCACCGACTCGCACGCAGCGCGGGTTCGAGACCTACGTGCTGACCGCCCGCGGCATCGATGTCGATGGTCGGGCGTTGCGGTCCGATGCGACCACGCCGCGGCCAAACGTCGACGCCGACACGGCGCTCGTGCTCGATGACGTCGAGCGCGGTGCCTCGCAGTGGGAGGCCGCCGATCTCGCTGCGCGGATCCAGCGAGGCCTGCGCGATCGTCGCGGTCACGAAGGCGACCGCGGCGTGCGCCAAGACGCCCATCACGTGCTGCTCGGCGCGACGATGCCGGCGGTACTGGTCGAGGTCGGCTTTATCGACCATCCGATCGAGGGCCGCGAGCTCGTCGATCCCGCCGTGCAGGCCGAGCTCGCAGCCGCGATAGCGACCGCGATCAGCGACCAGCTCAGCGACTGAGCCGCTACCGCGTTACCGCGGTGGGTAGCCGCCCCCGCCTTGCGGGGGATAGCCGCCACCTTGCGGAGGATAGCCACCACCGCCTTGCGGAGGATAGCCACCACCGCCTTGCGGAGGATAGCCGCCACCTTGCGGAGGATAGCCACCACCTTGCGGAGGATAGCCGCCACCTTGCGGAGGATAGCCACCACCCTGTTGCGGCGGCATCTGAGGAGCGGCCGGGCGCGGCGGCGGCATCGTCCAACCGGAGATCGAGCCGAACCGAGTCAGCGCGATCAACCCGATCGCGGCGGTGACAGCGAGCTCGGCGAGCGCATGCGAGGTCGAGCCCCAGCCCTTGTCGTTGATCAGACCGTCGAGCACCTGGTCGAGCGCGCCCATGGCGGCGACCGCAAAAGCAAGCGTGATACCGCCGAGGAAGAACCGCTCCGGCTGCTTCGCAGTCGCCGTGTTCGTCCGCGGCAGCAACAGCATGCTGACCCCGAACACGACCGCGGCACCGACGAGCAGGTTAGGCAGCAGCTCTTTGATCGGCCCAGCGCCGCCCTTGAACGGGCTGAGCACGTAGGCGACCAACTTGATCGCACCGCCACTCGCAAACAGCACGCCGCCGAACAGCAAGCCGAATAGCACGAGCTTGAGCCCGACCTGAGTGTCGTCCTTGCTGGTGCTCGTTGCACGTAGCTTGTCGACCGTCAGGACCAGGTACGAAAGCACGACGAACCCGATCGCGATCAAGACCGCGAACTCGCCGTTGAGTAGCTTTGCTGCCGACGGAACTTCCACGGGGCTCTCCTATCCTGAGGTCGGCCGCGGGCCGTACGGCGCCGTTGGCGGGTTATCCGGGTGCCAGATGTTGGTCTGTTGATACT
>CAZDGY010000078.1:0-10319 GCA_964504685.1 uncultured Kofleriaceae bacterium
TCGCGCAGCTCGATTGGATGAGCGACGCGACGAAGACGACCGCGGCCGCGAAGCTCGCGAAGATCGTCCGCAAGATCGGCTATCCCGACACGTGGCGCGTCTACGACTTCGACATCAAGCGCGGCGACTTCGCCGGCAACGATCTACGCGCGGCCGCGTTCGAGACCCATCGCCAGCTCAACAAGTCCGGCAAGCCTGTCGATCGCGCCGAGTGGGGCATGAACTCCTACACGGTCAACGCGTACTACGAGCCGACCGAGAACAACACCGCACTACCAGCGGGGATTTTGCAGGCGCCGTTCTTCGGCGCCGATCGCGGCGTCGCGGCTAATCTCGGGGGCATCGGCATGGTGATCGGCCACGAGCTCACCCATGGCTTCGACGATGAAGGCTCGCAGTTCGACGCCGACGGCAATCTCAAGATGTGGTGGCAGGCCGACGACAAGACGAAGTTCGACGCGAAAGCGACGTGCGTCGCCGATCAGTACTCGACGTTCGAGGCGTTGCCGCAGGGCTTCGTCAACGGCCGACTGACGCTCGGCGAAGACATCGCTGACCTCGGGGGCGTCAAGATGGCGTTCCGCGCCTATCGTTCGCTGCGCAAGGGCGCGACGCCGATCGAGGCCGATGGCTTCAGCGAGGATCAGCAGTTCTTCCTTGCGGTCGGCCAGGCGTGGTGCTCGAAGGATCGCCCGGCCGAGGTGCAGCGCCGGCTCACGGTCGATCCGCATGCGCCGCCGAAGTTTCGCGTCTACGGCGCGCTGCGCAACTTGCCGGAGTTCGCGACCGCGTTCAGCTGCTCGGCGGGAACGCCGATGAAGCCGGCGCAGGCGTGCACGATCTGGTGAGACCGCCGAGCGCTACTCTTTGAGCAGCGCGTACCAGCGGCCATCGAGCTGGATGACATCGCCGGTGTCGTCGGTTTCATCCTGTTGACCGAGCGCTGACATCCGCATCTTGATCGAGAAGTTGCGGACCTCGAACGGCTCGTTCGCGGTGCAGCCGCGGAAGTTGTCACCGCTGCTCAGCTTCGTGCTGCCGGTCTGCGTCATCGCCATTACTTCGACCTTCGGCTTGGCGTCGCCGACGAGCTTCGCCACTTCACCGACATGCTCGACCGCAAGCTCGAGATCGCTGAACAGCTTGTTCGAGGCCGGGCAGCTCACCGCTTTGCGCAGGCGATCGGGTGAGACGAGCGCGTGCCGCATCGCACCTGCGTCTCCCGTCATCGTGGCGGACACGAGCTCGCGCAACGGCGCCTCGGCGGTGCCGCCCCCGACGTCGGCCACGCGTTCGCACCCGATCAAGAACACGACGAAGACCGATGTGCGCATGACGCGAGGATAGCGGAAGTCGGCTTGCCAACTAGTACTGATAGCCGACGGTCGCCGAGATCAACGCCACCGAGTCGGTCGCGCCGGTCGCGGTGTACATCGGCATCGCGCTCGTGACCTGGAAGTCCCACGTGTAACGCGTGTACGACGCTTCGATCCGAGCCGCGATCGGTCCCGAATGGATCGCCGCGCCGATCGCGCCGCGCAAGCCGTTGACGCTCGAATGGTCGAAGCGCTCGCCGACTTCACCGCCAGAGAACACGATGCGGTTCTCCGCGGACAGGTACGGCTCGAACGCGCCGAGCGTCAGGGCGCCGCGCACGCCGATCCGCAGCGCCTGATAGTCGACGTCGGGCACGAGGTCGACGTCGGTCGAGTCGGTCGCGTTGAACTCGTATTGGTCGCGCACGAAGCCGACGCTCGCCTCGATCGCACCCGAGCTACCGATCGCAAACCGCTGGCGCACGCTTGCCTCGAAGCTGCGCCAGAACGTCGTGACCTTGCCGTTGAACACGCCCATCGTCTTCGGGACGACATCCTGATCGTGAACGCCAAACTGCAGTCGCGCGAACAGCGACAGACCATGTAGCGCATGGATCCCGATCAGATCGCCCGGCCAGAACTCGAGCGCTGGTCCGACGAGGACTTGCCCGCCCTCGGACTCGTCGCGGACGTTGTTGCCGCTCGCGCCGCTGTATGCGAACGTGCGAAAGCCGACGTCGCCCATCGCCGACACGTTGATGTAGCGCGACGCGCTCTTGCGCTCCGGTGCGTGCTTGACCACGGCACCGTTACCGCCGTCGGTCGGGTCGTTGGGATCTGGTCCGACGGGGGTTGCCGGCTCGGGCTTGGTCGCGACGACCGGCGCTTTCGCGGTGATCGCGGTCTCCGCGCCGGTCTCGACGTCGACCTTCTTGTCGACGATCGGCTTGCCCGCGAGCGAGATCACGACGTGGTGCTCGCCCGGATCGACGTCGATCCGATTCGGCGACTTGCCTTGATCCTGGTCATCGATCTTGATCGTGGCCCCGGGCGCGCCGTCGACGACGATCGTGCCGCTAGGGCTCTTGTCGAGCTTGAACTTCACGATCGGCGCCTTGCCGCGCTTGCTAACCACGAGGTTATCGAGCACAGCTTCGTAGTGCGGCAGCTCGACGATGATCGGGGTCTCGCCGACCGGCGCCTCGATCGTGCACGGCGTCGCCTCGCACACCGCGCCCGATTCCTTGTCGTTGAGGTAGACCTTCGCGCCTGGAGGGTCGGTCTCGACGGTGACCTTGCGGTTCCCGGCACTCGCGACGGAAACCGCCGCGACCAGGAGTGCGCCGCCTAGGAGCACCCGTCCCATCCTTATAATGATAGCCGCGTCCGTCACCATGTACAAAGACACAGCTCGTTTAACGATCCTGCTCGCTTGCGCTGCCTTGGCGACGAGCCGGTTCGGCCTCGTGTTGCACGAGCTCGGTGGGCACGGGGGCACGGCGATCGCGCTCGGTGGACACATCACGGCGGTCAAGCTGTTCTGGTTCGCGGGCGGCTGGATCACGAACGACCTCGACGGCGGGCGCGCGGCACACGTCGCCGTGATGATGGGCGGCATCGCGATCGAGACGATCGTCGGCACCGCGCTATGGATCGGGTTGCGCAAGCGCGAGGGCATCGGCGGGCGAGTCGTCCGCGCGGTCGGCGCGGCGTTAGTCGTCCACGCGATGTGGTACCTCGCGACCGGCACCTGGTACGGGTACGGCGACGGCCACATGTTGTACGAGCTGCTCGGTGACGCGCGACTCCCTGTGGCGCTCGCCGCCGGCAGCGTCGGCTCGATCGCAGCATTCTACGGTGCGCGCTCGGCATTCGCTCCGATCGCGCTCGCGACGCCGGGCCGCGGTTGGATCGCGGCGCTCGTCATCGCGCTCGGGCTCAATGCCGCGCTGTACGCCGGCGAGCTCTACCTGCGCAATGACGCCAGCTACACCGCGCTGAAGATGCCGGAGCGCGATCGCGAGATCGCCAGGGAGCTCGCCGCATTCCGGAAGCAGCATCCCGCCGCCCCGGAGGTGGTGGCGGAAAAGCGCGCGGAGCTCGAGCAAGACCACCCGAGACCGTTTCCGCTCGCGCCGATCCTCGTCGTGCTCACGCTCGCCGCGATGGTCGCCGGCTGCTTCGCTTCGCTGCGCGCCGCGCGAACGCGACAAGCCGTGTCAGGCGCGCTCGCCACACGTGCGGCGGTGATCGCGGGTCTATCGGTCGCACTCGTGATCGCGATCGATGTGCTCGTGTAGACTCGATCGAGATGGAACGCACGGTCAACGGCTTGCTCGGCGGCACGCTGCGCCCGAACGATCCACGCCGGTTCCTCGTCGAAGCGATGATCGGCGCGATGATCGCCGCCGGCGTCGTCGACGCGAGCGAGATGGCTGCAGTGCAGAAGCAACTCGACACCCATCCGATGTTTCAGGGTCTCGGCGCGACTGCCGCTCGCACGTTGATCGATCTGTCGAACGACGCGATCCGGTTCGCGGGCAAAGCCAACGCGCGCGCCGCGGCGATCGCGAAGGGCCTACCGGCGCGAATCCATCGCATTACCGCGTTCGGGCTCGCCGCCGAGGTCGCGGTCGCTGACAAGCAGCTCGTGCGCGGCGAGCTCGATTTTCTCGAAGCGTTGCGGATCGCGCTGCGGATCAGCCAGAGCGAGGCCGAGCGGGTCGTCGCTGCGGCGCACAGCGGCGCGCTCACCGACTACATCGACGATCGCTATCTGCGCGTGAAGCAGATGATCGCGGTCGCGTGCGAGGTATTCGCGCTGCGCGCACTCGCGCGGTCGATCGCGAGCGACGAACAGCGGTTCAAGATCCGCGATTTCTTCGCAGCGATCCCTGACCTCGCGCTGTCGAAAGACGAGCTCGATGCCGAGCTCTACCGCGCGTTCCGTCGGCCGCGAGCGCCCGGCGCGGAGGTGTTCGGCGAGCTCGCGCGCGTCGCGCAATCACTGCCGGATCCCGTCGATCGCTACTGGATCGTCGTCTACACGCTCGTCGCCGAGCTGCCGGCGACCGTTCCGAGCTGGCGCGTGATCCCGTTCATGGGCGTGATGCAAGCGACTTTTCAGATCACCGATACGGACATGGAGCTCGCCGTCGTCGACGCCTTGACTTTTCCGGCCGCGATGCCTCGGCCCGCGTAATCGCTGCGGCGCGGTGCAATCGCCGTCGCGAAAAAATGTCAACGGTGACGTGAGGGGTCGTGGTGCGAATCGATCGCACCGTGTAGTGGCGCGACTTTCGTGCTGCCGTCGTGAGTCTCCGATGCATAATGGAACCGACACGCCATGATCCCCGACACCATCGAGCTCGTCGAACGCGTTCGCCGCCGCCTCACCGAGCACGAAGATCCGTGCACGATCGTAGGGCCTGCGCCGGAAGCTGCGATCTCCGCTGCCGAAGAAGCGCTCGGCGTAACCTTCCCGCCGTCGTACCGGACGTTCTTGCGGACGTTCGGCGGCATCACGATTCCGACCCACCTCGGGATCGTGCACGACTTCGTAGGGGTCGCGAGCTCCGACACCGACGTCGTGCATCGCACCCTCAAGGCGCGCGAGGAGCGCCGACTCGGCGAGCACCTCGTCGTCGTCGCGATGGGCGCCCAGTTCCAGGAATGGTTTTGCTTGGATGTCAGCCGACCGACGCCGACCGGCGAGTATCCGGTCTTGCTCTACGACGCGCGCGACAACGCGCTCGATCAGCAGTTTTACGACGACTTTGGCCAGATGCTCGCCGAGGTCATGGGCTTCGTCGCCGACAGCCTCGAACAGCCCTTGGACTAGCGTCAAAATCGCTCGGTTCAAGGCCTCAATGTTGCTATAGCTTGTCGGGTATGTCGCGACCGACGTGGGCCCGATGGGTCACCAGGATCTCCCTGGTGATCGGGCTGGTCGCGCTGGTGTGGACCATTCACTCGATGGGGCTCCGCACGCTCGGGATCTATCTCAAGCACATCGGCTGGTGGTGGTTCGCGGTCGTCGCGCTCGAGGTCGTGATCACGTCGCTCGATGCGGTCGCGATTCGCGCCTTCCTGTCGCCCGAGCAAAGTGAGGTCAAGTTCCGCTCTGCCTTGTTGTCACAGCTCGCGGGACGCGCGGTCAACGCGGTGACGCCGAGTGGCAATGTCGGCGAGGCGGTCAAGATCTCGGTGCTCGCGGAGCATGTCAGTGACTCGCGCGCGGTCGCGACGATCCTGCTCTACAACATCGTAAGCTTCACGGTCGAGCTCGCGATGGTCGCAGTCGCGGCGCCCGTGATGGTGCTGCTCGTGCCGATGCCGACCGCGCTCAAGTGGATGTTCATGATCGCGTGCTTGATCTGCACCGTGATCTCGGTCGGGCTGCGTTTGCTCGTCCGCGCCGGCACGCTCGCGAGCATCGCGAAGCTCGCGGTGAGGGTTCGCGTGCTGTCGAAGGCGCGTTACGCGCGATGGGAAGCAAAGCTATCGGCGGTCGACGACAAGCTCGGCCTGGTCGCTGGCGCTCGCAAGCGCGATCGCTGGCTCGGCATCGCGATGGTCGTGCTGTCGCGACTGACCTCGATGACGTTGTCGCTGATGATCCTCCACGCGATCGGCGGCCCGATCACGATCGGCTTTGTCGCCGGTTACACCGTCGGTGGCTTTGCGGTGTACATGGCCGCGACGCTCGTCCCGATGGGCTTGGGCATCTCCGAAGGCGGCATGTACAAACTGTTCCGCGCGCTCGGCGAGAACCCGGCCTACGGCTCGGCGCTCACGATCGCGCGCCGGACCACGCTCGTGGTTTATGCCGCGATCGGCCTGGTGTTGGTCACCGCGAGCGAGACCGTGAAGCGCGCCCGGGATCGCGGACGTGGCAGCGATGTGACAGAGCCGCCGCAGCCGCCACCTTCGCTGCCGATTGCGGTCGCGATTTCCGTGACACCGCAACACGTTACTCCGACGCCTGTGACCGACGCCGCGGATTAAGACGGTGTCCGATCGCCGGGACCTGCGCCCGGCGAGCAGCACTGCCGAATGGCAGTGCGGTTGGATAGATTTCCGTTGGGGCGTTCTTCCCCTGGTGATAGCTTGCGCGCCCATATGCTCCGCGCCGCCGCTATTTCGCTTTCGATCTCGATCCTCGTCGCCGCGTGCGGCGGCAAGAGTCACAACAACTCCGACGCTGCGATCGACGCTGGTCCGGCTGACGCGGCGCAGACCGATGTCACGTGCGAAGTGTTGGCGCCCGCGACGAGCGGCACGTGCGATATCACCGCCGGTAGCACGTCGACGATCATCAAGGGCACCGTGTTGACGCCGACGACCGTCTATCACGGCGGTCAGGTCGCGTTCGATGCGACCGGCCAGATCTCGTGCGTCGGTTGCGGTTGTGCGACCGGCGGCGAGACCACGCTGTCGTGTCCGGACGCATCGATCTCTCCGGGCCTGATCAACACGCACGATCACATCACGTACACCCAAGACCTGCCGTACACCGACAGCGGCGAGCGCTACGACGATCGTCAGCAGTGGCGCGAAGGGCTCGACGGTCACACGAAGATTCCGTCGAAGGGCGGCGCGACCGCCGACCAGATTCATTGGGGCGAGCTGCGGTTCCTGATGGGCGGCGCGACGTCGATCGTCGGCTCGGGTGGCCAACCGGGCCTGTTGCGCAACCTCGACATCGCGACCGACATGGAAGGTCTGACGAAAGGCGCGGTCGACTTCGATACGTTCCCGCTCGACGACTCGAGCGGCACGCGTCGCACGACGGATTGCAACTACGGTGGTACGCCGACGACTGCGGCGTCGCTCGCCGACGTCGACGCGTACGAGCCGCATACGTCCGAAGGCGTGGATACCACCGCGCACAACGAGTTCTTGTGCGAGAGCTCGACGACGTATGACTCTACTGCACCCGGCGTGTCCGATGACTTGGTGCTCGCGAAGACGACGATCATCCACGGCATCGGGCTCAACCCGGCCGACTACGGTGCGATGGCCGCCGCGGGCACGGGCCTGATCTGGTCGCCGCGCTCGAACATCACGCTGTACGGCGACACCGCGCGCGTCACGGTCGCTGCGAAGCTGGGCGTCAACATCGCGCTCGGCACCGACTGGATGCCGTCGGGCTCGATGAACTTGCTGCGCGAGCTGTCGTGCGCCGACAGCTTCAACCAGACCCGACTCGGCTCGTACTTCACCGACGAGCAGCTGTGGCAGATGGTGACCGCGAACGCCGCGGCCGTTACGAAGATGGACGATACGATCGGTCTGCTCGCACAAGGCAAGACCGCCGACATTACGATCTTTGCAGCGCACGGCAAGCAGCCGTTCCGTGCGGTGCTCGAAGCGCAGCCCGCCGACGTCGTGCTCGTGCTGCGCGGCGGCAAGGCGCTCTACGGCGACGCGAATCTGCTCGCCACCCTATCGACCGGTTGCGACACGCTCGACGTGTGCGGCACGTCGAAACAAGTGTGCTTGACGAGCGAAGTCGGCAAGAACCTAGCGGCGTTGACCACCTCGGTCGGCGCGTCGATCTACCCGACGTTCTCGTGCGATCCGACGCCGATGAACGAGCCTTCGTGCACCGCCAAGCGGCCGACCGCGGTCAACGGCTCGTCGGTCTACGACGGCACGACAAGCGCGACCGACAGCGACGGCGACGGTGTACCCGACGCCAGCGATAACTGCCCGAGCGTGTTCAACCCGATCCGGCCGATGGATAACGGCGCGCAAGGCGACGCCGACGGCGACGGCATGGGCGACGCGTGCGATCCGTGTCCGCTCGATGCGAACACGACCTCGTGTACGCCGGTGGATCCGAACGACCGCGATCACGATGGCATTCCGAACTCCACCGACAACTGTCCCGATGTTGCGAACCCCGACCAGGCCGACACCGACGGCGATGGCAAGGGCGACGCATGCGACGCGTGTCCTGCGGTCGCGAACCCGGGCGGCGCCGGTTGCCCGGAGACGATCTACGCGATCAAGGCCGGTACGGTCTCGGTCGGAACCGTCGTCGTGGTCCAGAACGCGCTCGTCACCGGCAAGGGCACGAACGGGTTCTTCGCGCAGGTCAAAGCCGGCGACACGGGCTACAACGGACCGGACAACTCCGGCATCTTCGTCTACTGCGGCACCGCTTCGCCGACGCTCGCGAACGCGACGATCGGCGCGCGCGTCGACATCGCCGGCTCGGTCGACGTGTTCGGTGGTGAGACCGAGCTCGATGCGGTGACCGCGGTGACCGTCGATGCAGTTGGTCCCGAGGCCGCGCCGGCTCCGGTCGCAGTGAGTTACGCGGACGTCACGACCGGCGGTCCGCGCTCGGCGACGCTCGAAGGCGTCATCGTCTCGCTCGGCGGCTCTACCGTGACCGCGTTCAACGCCGCGACCGGCGATGCGACGCTGACCGACGCCGGCTCGGCGACGACGCTGACGATGGGCAATCTGCTGTACGCCGCGAACCCGACCGTCGGCCAGACCTACAACTCGGTCGCCGGCATCCTCGCGCAACGGTCGAGCACGTCGAAGGTGATGCCGCGCGCAGCCAGTGACCTCGTGCTCGGCGCACCCGGGCTCGCGGCGATGACGCCCGCGCTCAGCTACGCGAAGGTCGGGACGACGACGAACATGCCGACGTATCCGACCCCGCTCACCGTGAACCTCACCAGTCCGGCGCAGGGCGCGACCGTCGTCAATCTGACGTCGAGCGATGGCACGAAGCTCACCGTCGGCAACGTCACGATCCCGGATGGCGCGACGAGCGCGCAGGTACTGGTGACCGCGGTCGCTCAGTCGGCGGCGGTCACGGTCACCGCACAGCTCGCGACCGGTGGCGGAATGCAAACCGCGACGGTGCAAGTCCTCGGCGCGGCGCAAGTGCCGACCGCGATCACGCTGACTCCGAACGACACCGCGGTTGCGGTCGGCGTCCCGGTGCCGTTCGTCGTCTCGCTCGACGTTCCCGCCGCGGTGTCGACGACGATCACGCTCGGCGTGGCTCCGGCAGACGGCACGTTCACGCCGACCTCGGTGACGATCCCCGCGAACCAGATCTCGGGCACGTTCAACTACACCGATACCGCCGCGAGCGGCAGCGCGACGATCACCGCGAGCAAGGCGGGACTGACGTCGGGCACCGCGACCGTCACGGTGTCGACCGGCGCCGACCATCTCGTGATCAACGAGGTCGACTACGACCAGATCATGACCGACACCGCCGAGTTCATCGAGATCTACAACCCGTCGGCGACGACGAAGAGCCTCGCGACGACCGTGATCATGCTGGTCAACGGCGCCGATAGCACGGTGTACGCGACGATCGATCTGTCGTCGGTCGGTTCGATTCCGAGCCAAGGCTACCTCGTGGTCGCGGGCTCGATGGTCAACGTGATGGCGCCCGCGGTGAAGTACGATCCGGGTTGGACGTCGAACGAGATCCAGAACGGCCCGCCGGATGGCATCGCGCTCGTCGACACGTCGGGACCGATGCTGATCGACGCATTGTCGTACGAAGGCTCGATCACGATGGCGCAGCTCACCGGCTTTGCGACCCCGCCGTCGCTCGTCGAGGGCACCGCGCTGCCGACCAGCGTCGCCGACTCGAACACGGTGACCGGTTCGTTGTGTCGTCAGCCGAACGGCCAGGACACCGACAACGCGATGGCGGACTGGATCTTCTGCACCGCGCCGAGCCCGGGGACCGCGAACACGCCGTAGCATCGCGCGATGCGGATCGCGTTCGTCGTGATGGCGATCGCGGCCTGCTCGGGCCGCGCCGCGCCCGAGCACGTACTCGCGGATGACGTCGCGATGTTTTGCGGGGCGTGGCAGGCCAACGGTGGGCCTGCAAGGATGAGCGATCTGGCGGACTACATCGCGAGTCGGATCAAGTCGACGGAGCTGCGAGAGGTGTTCGCGCGGATCGGGCCCGATGATGATTCGTGGCCGCAGCTCTATAGCTCACTCCATTCG
>CAZDGY010000078.1:10419-13482 GCA_964504685.1 uncultured Kofleriaceae bacterium
GGAGAAGAAGTACCCGGTTCGGCCCCCGGCGGTACGCGAGTCGCCAGAGCTCGTGCTCACCGTCTCTGCCGGCGGCGCCGTCAGCGATCACGGCGCACCGATCGCTACGGCCGACGTCGAAATGCGGGCGAGGGCGGCGTATGTGCGCGATCGCGAGACGTCGGTCTCGATCATCGCCGATCCGGCGGTGCCGTTCCAGCGCGTCCTTACGATCCTCGATGCAGCGAAGCGGGTGGGGCTCGCGCGCTTTGCGTTCGGGGCCGACGCCGCGCACTTGATCCGGCTCCCGCGTCAGCGCACGACCGACGGATCGTCGACGACGCCGGGCCTCATGATCGGCTTTGCCACCAATGGCGATGTCGTCGTGGCAGGCAACGCGGTCGCCGACGCTTCGCTCGATGCGTGCCCAGCGCGCCGGGCTGACCGTGTTCGCGTTTCGAGCAGTCGCTCGAAGGCGACGCTAGTACGCGGCAAGCTCCGGCACCGGCACCGGCCTGCGCTGCGCGGCGAACCGCGCGGTCAACAGCGTCGCGCCGACCGCGACAGCGACATCGGCATCGCGCGCTGCGATCACTCGATCCGACGGGATCATCTCGCACAGCATCTTGCGGAACCGCGGCACGAGCGACGAGCCGCCGATCAGGGCAACGCGATCGACCTGGGCGGTGGACCAACTCGCGCGCCGCAGGGTTTCGTCGATCACGCTGCGCGCGCGTTCGAATAGGCCTTCCCACTGAGTCTCGGCCCACGCGCGATCGAGGATGACTTCGACATCGCGCGCCGAGCCCGCGTGGAGGCACGCATCGCGCATCGTCAGCGGTGCGGCGTGCGCGTTCGACAGCTGGCGCTTCGCGGCTTCACACCGCATCGCGAGCTCGCCCCAGCGCACCGCGTCTTTGTGCATGTCGTAGCCGGTCGCGCGCACGACCATGCCGGCGACGCCTTCAGCGAGCGCGGCGTCCAAGTCGTCTCCGCCGAGGTACGGATCGCCGAACGTCGACACCGCGGTGAACTTCAGCCCGGATTGCACGACCGCGGACACATCGAACGTGCCGCCGCCGAAGTCGCAGACCAGCAGCTTGCGCTCGGCCGCTTCGCCGTGCAGTCCGAGCGCGAGCGCACCGGCGACCGGCTCGGCGACGACCTCGAGTACGTCGAGGCCCGCGATCTTCGCAGCGCGCGTGATCGCATCGCGATAGCCGACCGGCGGGCACGCGCACATCGTGATCACCGCCTTCGTCACGCGACCACCAAACCGGCGCTCCGCGAGCTCGCGAATGCGCTGGAGGATCGCACCGGCGATCTGTTCGGGAGCGCACGGGCCGCTGCGCAAGGCCAGCGTGACGCGCTCGCCTGCGCTCTCGATGCGGAATGGCGCACTCGCCGCGTAGCGCTTGATCTCGGGCGAGCCCGCCGCGACTCCGAGCAAGCGCTTGACCGAGCGCACGACGCCGGCTGGATCGGTCATCTGCCGCATCGACGCGAGCCGACCGACCTCCATCCCGCCGCGCGGTGGCACGTACACCACTGACGGCACCACGTTGTCGCCACAGTCTTGAACCAGCTCGACTCGATCGGCGACGAGCGCGCCCGCCGACGTGTAACTCGTGCCGAAGTCGATGCCGAGCACGACCTCGTTCGCCATGCTTCGTGTATCGGCCGATACGGCTCGATCTCAAGGCCCGAGTCAGAAACCGCAGGTCAAGATGCGGCCCGAGATCGCGGGATTGGTGTCGTACGACGGGTCGCACATCTGCATGACGCACTGCGGACAACCCGTACCCGAACAGTTCTGGACGTTGCATCCGTCCGGCACGGTCACGCACGAAATCATCGTGCCGGCGTCGTCGACCGCAGACATGCCGGCGGGAGACGAGTCATGGCCGGTACGCTAACACCGCCGGGCTCGAATCGCTCCCGAGCCGGTCGAACTGGTGATCATGCCGTCGCAGCGCCTGCTCAAGATGCTCGATCCGCGTGGCCACCTATCGGTGCTCGGGTCGGCGGCAAAGAAGGCACTGCTGTGGACCCCGCGGCCAGATGTCGCAGCCTGGGCGGCAAGCGAGTTGCGCGCCGCGGGTATCGAGCCGCTGCGCGCCTTGTCGATCCGGCACATTGGAGCGAGCTTGATGCCGGGAGCGCGACCCAATGTCTCGCTCGTGATCGCGGAGCTCGATGCCCTGGGCAGCGCCGAGCAAAGCGCCCTGACATCGGCGAGGTGGGGCGGATATCGCGGTGGTGTGATCGCGGTCGCGCGCGACAAGGTGCCCGAGCGGATCAAGACGATGCTCGGGATCGATGCGGTCATCGCACCCGGCACCGCCGACGAGCTGCGCGCGCTCGCCATCCGCTGGGTCGGCTGAATTTCCGTCTTTTTGGCGCCGGCAGCGGGATCGGGCCAAAACTCGCTCGCGAGCGGCCCGAGGCCTTGGTGTATACCTGGCGCCATGTTCTCGCTCGACAAGCAAGGCATCTCGGTCTCGGAAATCCACCGCAACGCCACTCCTGCGTTTCTCTACGAGGCGGCGCTCAAGTTCGAGAAGGGCACGGCGATTTCGTCGGCCGGCGCGATGATCGCGTACTCGGGCAAGAAGACCGGTCGCAGCCCGACCGACAAGCGCGTGGTCGACGAGCCCGAGATTCGCGATGACGTGTGGTGGGGCAACGTCAACATCAAGCTCGATGCGCAGAGCTTCGTGATCAATCGCGAGCGTGCGATCGACTACTTGAACACGCGCGACCGCCTGTACGTGGTCGACGGCTTCGCCGGCTGGGACACGAAGTATCAGCTGAAGATTCGCGTGCTCACGTCGCGCGCGTACCACGCGCTGTTCATGCACAACATGCTGATCCGCCCGACGCCCGAGCAACTCGAGAGCTTCGGCGAACCGGACTACGTGATCTACAACGCCGGCGGGTTCCCGGCGAACCGCCACACCGCAGGCATGACGTCGGCGACGTCGATCGACTTGTCGCTCGGCCGCCGCGAGTTCGTGATCCTCGGCTCGGACTACGCCGGCGAGATGAAAAAGGGCGTGTTCACGATCATGAACTACCTGATGC
>CAZDGY010000079.1:0-13437 GCA_964504685.1 uncultured Kofleriaceae bacterium
GCAGGTTCCGCGGAGGAGCACGGCGACGCTGTCGGAGACAAAGCCGCCGAACCCGACGCCGAGCGTCAGGCCCAAGGCATGACCGTGCGTGATCGCCTTCGAGCCCGGGCCCGCAGGCGGTGGTGCATCCGAGGTGTCGAACGCCTCACCGATGCCGACAGAGACCTCGGTGGTGAGCGCGGCGCTCGTGTCGTTCCTCGACGGCGTGAACCAGTTGGCGTCGGCGCGACCAGTGATCAGCATTGCCGCACCCACTACGCACCATCGACGGTTCATCCGCTCGAAGATAGCGTACCGCTCACACGGCGCGTCGATGCTGCCGATCAGTGCCACTGATAGCCGAACGCTCGAGCGTCAGACCTAACGCGCGCTAACAGTCAGAGGCCTCGCGGCTCGGGGCGCTTGAGCTCGTACAGCTCGAGCGCGAGCAGGCCGAACGCGGCGACGACGAGCGCGTGATCGAGCTTGCCCGAGCGCAGCTTCGCCTGGATGTCGAACAGCGGCAGCGTGAACACGTCGAGGACTTCGCCGCCGTCGGGCCGCGCGGCGTGGGTCGGGCGCGCATCGAGCGCGAGGTAGCAATGCAGGTGGTTGTTCTGGATCGCGGGGTTGGGCGCGACGACGCCGAGCCGGCGCCAATCGGTCGACGTGTAGCCGGTCTCCTCGAGCAGCTCGCGCTCCGCGGCGGCGCGCGGGTCTTCGCCCGGATCGACCATGCCGCCGGGAATCTCGAGACATACCTCGCGCGTGCCCGGGCGAAACTGGCGCAGCGCGACGACCCGATCGACCGCGGTCAGCGCGATGATATTGACCCAATCGCTGCACTCGATCAGCGAGAACCGCTTCGCCGCGCCGCCGCCGGGATGCTCGGCGTCGACGAACGCGGTCTTGAAGATCCCGTAATCGTGACCCGGCAAGCGCGCACCGAGTCGCCACTCGAGCTCAGCCATGGCGTACTCTACGACTGTCGACGTGCTGGTGGCGACAAGCGAACTGCAGATCGGAGCCGCGAAGATGCGCTCCACGTTGCTGCTCGAAAGAGCAGTGCGCGCGACCGTCGTCGTTCGCGATTCGTTGCGGTTCGACACCCGGTTCGGTGCGGCCGAGCCCGGCAAGCCGGATCAAGTCGGCTACGTGTTCATGCTCGCGGCAGGCCGTTGGCGGCCCGATCAAGGTCCGACGATCGACGCGCCGATCGCGTTCATGTTGCGCGACGAAGAGATCGAGCGGGTCACCGCGAAGTCGCGGACGTTTCGCACCGATGGTCCGAAGGTCACCGTGATCCAGCTGCGGTTTCACAAGAGCAAGGTCAAGCGCCCGATCGGGATCGAGCACGGCCCGCTGCCGCTGAGCGCGGCGTGCTGGCACGCGGCGCAAGGGCTGGTCGATCAACCGCACGACATCGAGCGGCTGCGCGAGCAGATCGGCGCGCTCGCCGGCGCCGGCGTCATCGAGGATGTCGCAGAGACGCTGTGCCGCGATGAGCCCGAGCCGTTTCGCCGGTTGTGGTCGGCGCTCGAGCCGCTGTATCAGGCCAACGGCGCGACGACGTCGATCAAGCAGATCGCGGCGAGCCTCGGGATGTCGATGCGCCAAGTCGGTCGCGATGCGAAGGAGCTCGTCGCGACGTTTGGGTTAGGCAACGGTTATCGCGAGGCGCTGCTCGCGCTGCGGCTGCGCGTCGCGGCGCTGATGCTGTCCGCGCCGGAAGCCACCGTCGCTGAGGTGGCGCGGCTCGTCGGTTATGGCAGCCCGATCGCGATGGCGCGCGCGTTCCGCGATGCGCGGTTACCGTCGCCGAGCGCGGTGCAAGACGCCCTGCGCGGCGACCCGCCGGCGAATAGATAACGACAGCGTCGGATCGCGCTGGACGACGCGGCCGCCGCGCGATACCTGCGATAGATGCCCCGCGCGTCGCTCGCTGTATCCGCCGCGCTGCTCGCCTTGTGCGCGCCGGCGTTTGGCGGCGGCTTCGGGATCCCCGAAATCGGTGTGCGGCGGACCGGCATGGCCTCGATCGTCGGCCGTCCCGACGATCCGTCGGCGATGTATCACAACCCCGCGGGGCTCGTGCTTGCCGACGAGTGGCAGCTCTACATCTCGCTCGGCGGCTCGTTGCTCGACACGAAATTCCAGCTCCACTCGTGGGATCAGAGCGACAAGTTCCTCGGCGTCAGCGCGGGCGCCGACGGCTACTACAACTCGGTCAAGCCGACGCGCGCGTTCGGCGTGATCCCGATGGTCGCCGCGGTCGGCCCGATCTGGGGCCACAAGCTGTACGGCGGCATCGCGGCGTTCGTCGGCAACGCGACCGGCGCGGCGTTCTCGTCGACCGCGGTCACGCGCTATCACTTGATCGACGGCTACGTCGTGGCACCGCAGGCGGTGATCGGCGCAGCGTACAAAGTCACCGACACGCTCGCGTTCGGTGCCACCGCGGGTGTCGTCAACATTCGCATCCACGGCAAAGAGGACGTGTTCCCGATCGTGAACGGTCAGGACATCAGCTCGCTGGTCGGCAGCTCGCCGTTGCTCGAGCTCGACGCGAGCGGTTGGGCGCCGACGTGGCAGCTCGGCGCGTTCGGTCATCCAATTCCGCGGCTGACCTGGGGCGCCTCGCTCGTCGGCAAGATCGACGCGACGCTGACCGGGCCGATCAAGGTCACGTACAGCAACGACGCGCCGACGCCGGGCGACACGTTGCTCGGCCAGCAGACGACGAAAGAGCTGCTGCCGTGGGCGTTGTACGTCGGCGCGAACTTCGATGTCACGCCGCAGGTCGAGCTCGGCGTCGAAGGCCGCTACTGGCTCTACCGCCAGCTGCAGGAGCAACACACCGACATCGTCGGCATCTTCTTGCTGCGCTCGCTCGATTCGCCGAAGGACTATCACGACTCGTGGGAGGCCTCGGGTGGCGTGCGCGTGCACGACCTCGCGGCGCTGCCGAACGTCGATCTCATGGCGGGCTTGCAGTACGACTACTCGCCGGCCCCGACCGAGACGGTGTCGTTCCAGACGCCGTCGTTCACGCACTGGGGGCTGCACTCCGGCGTGCGCTACTCGTTCGGCCGCTACCGACTCGGCGCGAGCTATATCCACTACTGGTACGAGATTCCGACCGTGACCGATTCGATCACGGCGCCGCCGACGAACTTTCGCGGTAGCGGCAGCAACAACATCGCGACGCTGTCGATCGAGGTCAAACTATGAACGCCGGACGCAACGCCGAAGACGTGCTCGCCGAGCTCGCGAGCCGGGGCAAGGCCGATGCCGATTGGCGCGGTGGTCGCGTGTTCTCGCTCGTCTATCACGCCAGCGACGAGCACGAAGCGATGTTGAAGCGCGCGCACGCGCTGTACGCGAGCGCGAATCTGTTGAACCCGATGGCGTTCGCGAGCCTGAAGCAGCTCGAGCGCGAGATCGTCGCGACCGCGGCCGAGCTGTTCAACGGACCGGGTGCCGCCGGTGCGGTGACCTCGGGCGGTACCGAGTCGATCCTCTGCGCGGTCGCCGCGTATCGCGATCGCGCGGGCAAGCGCAACCCGGAGCTCGTCGTGCCGCGCACCGTGCACCCGGCGTTCGACAAGGCGGCGCACTACTTCGGGGTCAAGCTGGTCAAGGTCGACGTCGGCCCGGATTTTCGCGCCGACGTCAAAGCGATGGGCAAAGCGATCACGCGCCGGACGATCGCGCTCGTCGGATCCGCGCCGCAGTATCCGCACGGCGTCGTCGATCCGATTGCTGAGCTCGGCGCGCTCGCACACAAACGCGGCGTGCCGCTGCACGTCGATGCATGTGTCGGCGGATTCGAGCTGCCGTGGCTCGAGCGGCTCGGCCGGCCGGTGCCGCTGTGGGATTTCCGCGTGCCGGGCGTGACGTCGATCAGCGCCGACCTCCACAAGTTCGCCTACGCGGCGAAGGGTGCGTCGCTGCTGCTCTGGCGTTCGCCGAAGCACATGAAGCATCAGATCTTTGTCGCGACCGATTTTCCCGGCGGCATCTATGCATCGCCGACGATGCTCGGCACGCGGCCGGGCGGCCCGATCGCCGCGGCGTGGGCTGCGCTGCAAGTGCTCGGTGAGGACGGTTACCTCGCGCTCGCGCGCAAGGCGGCGGATGCGGCCGATGCGTTGCGCGTTGGCATCGCGGCGATCCCCGGGCTCGTCGTCCTGCCGTCGCATTCGACGATCGTGAGCTACGCCGCGCTTGGCGTGGACATCTACGCGGTCGCCGATCGAGTCGAAGCGCGCGGCTGGAGCATCGATCGCCAGCATCGGCCAGCGACGATCCATCTCACGGTCACCGCGAATCACGCGCCGGTCGTCGAGTACTACCTGTCGGATCTGCGCGCCGCGGTCGCCGACGTGCGCGCCGAGCCGAAGCTCGCGAAGAGCGGGACCGCGCCGATGTACGGCATGGCCGCGCGGATGCCGGTGCGCCGGCTGGTCGCTTCGAAAGTACGTGACATGATCGCCAAGATGTACGACCCGGGAGCCGCGGCGTGAAGCGCATCGCGTTCGCGCGCATTGCTCAGGAGTCGAACGCGTTGTCGCCGGTCGCGACTACGCTCGCCGATTTCACGGCCGCGCACTACCTCGAGGGCCCGGCGCTGCTCGCCGCCGCCGCGAACGGTCCCGAGATCGCCGGCATGTTCAAGCGCGCCGAGCTGACCGGGTTCATGGCGGCGGTGCGCGCTCGCAAAGCCGAGATCGAGCCGGTGCCGATCTTGTCGGCGTGGGCGATGTCGGGTGGTGCGGTCGATGCGGCGTCGTTCGACGAGCTGCAGGGGCGGCTCGTCGAGCAATTGCGAGCGGCCGGGCCGCTCGACGGCATGTACTTTTGCATGCACGGCGCGATGGGCGCGAAAGGCGTTCGCGATCCGGAATCGCGCTTACTGCGCGCGGCTCGCAGCGTCCTCGGCGGCGCGCCGATCGTCGTGTCGCACGATTTGCACGCGAACCTGACTCGCGCGCGAGTCGAGACCGCCGATGCGATCGTCGGGTATCAGACGAACCCGCATCGCGATCACGCGCGGACCGGACGCAAAGCCGGCGACCTCGTGATCGGCACCGTGCTCGGCGAGATCAAGCCGAAGGTGTCGTGGCGCTCGCTGCCGATGCTGCTCGGCGGCGGCAACACGATCGATTTCCTATCGCCGATGCGTCACGTGTTTCGCCGGATGAAGCGCAGCGAGCGCAGAGGCGAAGTGCTGTCGGCGTCGACGTTCATGTGCCATCCGTGGAACGACGACGTCGCGCTTGGCTGGTCGACCTACGCGGTCAGCGATCGCGACTACGCCGCCGCCGATCGCCTCGCCGACGAGCTCGCCGAGCTGTGCTGGGCGCGGCGTCATGCGCAGCCGCCGGAGTTCCCATCGGCGAGCGAAGCGATCGCGTCGGCGCGCAAGGCCCGGCTACGGCGCAAGCTCGGCTGCGTGACGATGGCCGATGCGTCGGATGTGGTCACCGCGGGCGCGCCGGGCGACTCGACTCACCTGCTGCGCGCGCTGCTCGAAGAGGGCAGTGGCATGAAGACGTATGCCGCGGTGCGCGACCCGCAGGCGATCGCGACGCTGTGGAACCGCGCGCCCGGCGATGTCGTGACGCTGGCGATCGGCGGCACGCTCGACCCGGCGCACTCGCCACCGTTGCCCGTGCGCGGCAAGATCGCGAGCAAGCACGAGCGCCGCGGCTTCGGCCGAACGGTGGTGCTCGTCATCGACCACGTCCGGCTCGTGATCGTCGAAGGCCCGGCGATGGTGATGCGGCCGTCGTTCTACACCGAGGTCGGGCTCGATCCGTGGCGCGCCGATATCGTCGTCGTGAAGAACTTCTTCCCGTTCCTGATGTTCTTCCTGCCCTACAACCGCAAGACGATCTTCGTGCGCACGCGCGGCACCACCGACTTCGATGCCGCGTTCTCGCTGTCGTTCGACGGGCCGATGCACCCGCGCGATCAGGTCGACGATTGGCGACTGCGCGATCGCGAGCGCCGGTTCGGCCCGGATTCCGGTGCGAGCGTGCCCGGCTTACCCGCGACGCCGCCGCACCTCGTGCCGTGATCACGACGGGCTGAGATCGGTCCAGTTCGAGCCGTCGTAGTGGAACAGCAACGGCGTGCCGCCGATCGCCTCCTCGTAATAGCCGTCGACGACCGGACCTTCGCAGCGCAGCACCGGCGGCGCGGCTTGGGGTGCCCACACGTGACGGTCCCAGTGCAGGAGGATGTTCGAATAGCCGACCGCCCACACGTCGTCGGTCGTGTTCGCCCACATGCCGAGGATCAGGTCGTCGTTCGCGCCGTCCGCTGTGACCGTCCACTGCGATCCGTCGAAGTGAAACTGCTCGCCGGCGAACGAGCTCGTCCACACATCGTCTGGTCCCGATTCCGGCGTCGCTGCCGTAGTTCGCTTGGGGCCACGCGCCGAGCAGGGTCAACGCGCCGATCATCGAGTGCAGTCGAATTCCTACCGCCGGCCGTTCACGACCTGGCGGTTAATTGTTGTGCTCGAGGCCGTCGGCGCTGATCACGAACTGCTCCATGATCGGCCCGTTCGCGTAGTCGTACGACGTGACCTGGAGCGTCGCGTCGGCCTGGCGCACGACGACGACATAGCCGTAGTCCGCGTCGCTCGTGAGCGGAGCCCCACCGTTGCCGACGATGATCTGTTTGTACGCGGGGTCGTGGCCGTACGTGTGCGTATGGCCGGTGATCAACAACGTCAGCGGATACCGCGCGATGATCTCGGTGCTCGGCGACGTGCCCGGTGCGCTGGTCGCATCGATCGGCTCGTGGCGCGCGACGAACGTGTAGGTCGTCGGCTCGCTCAACGCCGCTTCGAGCCATTGGCTTTGTTGCAGCGTCCACGCGTTCGCGGCGATGTCGACGAGCTTCGCGGTCCAGCTGCCATCGGCCGCGGCGAACCGCTCGATGAAATACGGGTTCGCTTCGCCGATCGGCATGACCATCTTCTGCATGAACACGGTGTAGTTCGGCGGCTCGCCGTCTTGGGCGCCGGGCCCGCAGTTCGAGTCGGTAAAGCCGGTGCACTCGTGGTTGCCCATCGTCGGGTAGACGAAGTTCGGAAACGCTGCGCGCGCCGACAAGTAGAGATCGAGCTGCGGCGCCTGCTCCGGGCCGTCGGTCGACGCGAACTGGTAGTCGCCGGTCGTTACCGCGAACTGAGGCAGCGGCGACAGCGCGGCGACATCGGCCCAGACTTGCGTCGCGACCGCGGTTGGATAGTTCGGCGTGTCGTCGATCACCGCGGGCCGGGTGTCGCCGCAGATCGCGAAGCGCAGCTCGGTGAGGATGCCACCGCCGGGCCCCGCGCCCGGATGATCCGGCGCATCGAGTGGCTTCGGCGCGTCGAGATACACCGGGCCAGGCGGCCCTCCGCCGTTGCAGCCGGCCGCGACAACTAAAGCGAGCCCGCGCACCGCCACACTATAGAGCGTACCGCCGTCGCAACCTGGATACTAGCTTGCGATCCGACGCGGCGTGAGCAACATCGCAATCATGGTCACGCTCGACGAGCTCGCACCATTGCTCGCTGCCGTCCCGGCGGGGCAGGGTTACCTCGCGGTAACGACCGAGCGCGGCGATCGCGTGTTTCTGCTCGGTCCGCGAACGCAACCCGACAGCGTGCCGCCGTTGCTCGATTGGCGGACCTCGCCGCTCGCCGAGGCATTCTTCCGCAGCGCGCCGGGCGAGCCGTACTCGATCGAGGTCGGCGACCGCAGCCAGGACGGCACGGTGCGCGAGCGATGGGTGATCGCCGGCCACGGCGCCGCGCTCTATGGCGACGACCGGATCGTGACCGCCGCCGGGGTCGAGCTCCGAGCGAGGCCTGCGCCGATCCATGTGCCCGCGCCCGATCGCTCGGCGTTGCCAGTGCTCGATCCCGAGCAGCAGCGCGCCGTCGATCTGCCAGCCGACACGTCGCTCGTCGTCGACGGCGAAGCTGGTGTCGGCAAGACCCTCGTCGCGCTGTATCGGATCGCCGCGCTCGAACGACGCGCTGCCGGCAAACGAGGCTTTCGCGCGCTCGTGCTCGTGCCGACGGAAGGGTTGCGCCGGCTCGTGCGGCTGATCGCGGATCGCTTGCGCATCACCAAGCTCGACGTCGCGGTGGTCGATGATTGGCTCGTCGACCGAGCGCATCGCGCGTTCCCCGGCTTGCCGAAACGGCTGAGCGAAGGTGCGCGCGCGCAGGTGATCGCGCTCAAGCGCCATCCGGCGGTACGCGAGGTGCTCGGCGACTTTCGCAATTGGAAGCCGCCGCCCGAGCTCGATGCCGAAAAGCTGCCGCGCTCGCGCCAGCGGTTACTCCACATCTTCGGCGATCGCGAGCGGCTCGAACGCGTGGTCGCGGCATCGCACGGGGTGTTGCCGGATCGGGCAGTCGCCGCGACGATCGCGCACACTCGCATCCAGTTCGAGACCACGACCGAGCGCGCGCACCGTCACGTCGATGCCGATCGGCTGGTCGCGCTCGATGGCCGAGCCCTCGATGCCGGCGGTCGGCTCGAGGACGCGCACACGTTCGATGCGGATGATGTTCCGGTGCTGTTCGAGTTGATGCGAATCGGTGCGCTGCCGGCGGCGCGACTTCCAGTCTACGAGCACATCGTGATCGACGAAGCGCAGCTGCGCGCGCCGATGGAGCTCGCCGCGATCGGCGATGCGCTCGCGCCCGATGGCACGGTCACGCTCGCCGGCGATCATCGCCAAGCGACCGACGAGACCGCGTACTTCGCGGGCTGGCCGGCGGCGCGGCGCGAGCTCCCGGTACCGCGCTGGGCCGAAGCAACACTCGCCGTGACGTATCGCTCGGTGCCCGCGATCGGCGACTTCGCGCGCGAGCTCGCGATCGGGAGCGCGCAACTGCCGACCGATCCGCCTCGCGATCCGGCGGTGTGGGCGACTGCGTGCCCTGGTCAACTCGCGCAGGCTGCACAGCTGTGTTGGCAGCTCGCCGCGCTCGTCGATCGCGATCCGTGGCGGCAGATCGCGGTGATCGCGCGCAACCCCGAGCACGCGCGCCGGCTCCACACCGAGCTGACGCGCGGGATCGATGCGGTGCTCGTGCTCGACGGCGACTTCCGCTTCGAGCCCGGCGTGATCGTGACCACCGCCGCCGCGGTCTCGGGCCTGGAGTTCGATGGCGTCGTGCTTCCGGACCTGACCGCCGGGTTCTATCCGGCCGGCGCCCCGGAGCTGGCACGCGCGCTGTACGTCGCGGCGACCCGTGCGCGCGACTGGCTCTGGCTGCTCACGCCGGAAACCTGGTCTCCGCTCGTAAAACCGCCGTGATCGCGCCGAAATCGAGTATGACTCGCGCCATGTCCGAGGCGGTCCGACTCGAGAAGCTGCTCTATCGCGACGTGCGCGAGACGTGCGAGCGCTACGAGCTGCTCGCGCCTGGCGACCGGATCATGGTCGCGATGTCCGGCGGCAAGGACAGCTACACGCTGTTTCATCTGCTGACCAAGCTCGTTCCGCGCCTGCCGTTCAAGGTCGAGCTCGTCGCGGTCCACCTCGATCAAGCCCAGCCCGGCTACGACGGCGCGGGCCTGCGCGCGTATCTCGAAGCGTCGGGCTGGCCGTTCGAGATCCTGCGCGAGGACACCTACTCGGTCGTGACGTCACACCTCGACGATCGCGCGACCTACTGCTCGTTGTGCTCGCGCCTGCGCCGCGGCATCCTCTACACCGCCGCCGAACGCCTTGGCTGCAACAAGCTCGCGCTCGGCCATCACCGCGACGATTCGCTCGAGACGTTCCTGCTCAATCTATTTTACAGCGGCAAGCTGCAGGCGATGCCGGCGAGCTACCGCACCGACGACGGCCGGTTCGACGTCATTCGTCCGCTGATCGAGTGCGGCGAGCGCGACATCGCAGCGCTCGCGACCGAGCTGTCGTTCGCGATCATTCCGTGCAAGCTGTGTGGCTCGCAAGACGGCCTCAAGCGCGACGCGATGACCTCTCTGATCGATACGCTCTAGCGCGAGCATCCGCACGTCCGCGCGGTCATGCTCAACGCGCTTCGCAACGTCCGGCCGAGTCACCTGCTCGATCGCGACGTCCAGCGCGCGTGGACCGAGCGCGCCGCCGAGATCCGGCCGGCTAGCGTGCCGGAGCCGCGCGCGCGCCACGCGGCGGCCCAGCCCGTGTTCTCGGGCGGCCGATTGCGCGTCGTCGAGTAACCGCCCGCGAGTGATACGATGGTCGGGTGCGGCTGATCATCGCGCTCGCGTCGGCATGGGTCGCCGGATGCATCAGCGATCCGATCGCGCCGTGCGCCGGCGACTACTCGTGCCCCGCAGGCGACGTCTGCGACCTCGCGCACGCCGGCTGCGTGAAACAAGACCAACTCGATGCGTGCGCGACGTCCGGGCGAGGCGTGTGACGACGGCAACCATCTCAGCGGCGACGGCTGCTCCGCCGACTGCACTTCGAACGAGACATGCGGCAATGGCCACGTCGACTCGACGCTCGGCGAGCAGTGCGACCGACATCTACGAGCGGAGCGCGGGCAACATTTCGGTGTTCGACTCGATCGATGTGCCCGTGTTCTCGTTGTCGGACTCCGGGAATCCCGGAGGCGCGCAACTCGCGAACGGGCAGCTCGTCTTCGCGTTGCAAGACAACGACGCCTACTACCTCTACGTCCGAACCAGCGCGAGCAGCGACCCCGACGAGAGCTGCGTCGCTGGCGCCGATGCCGACGGCGACGGGCTCGCAGATTGCGCCGATCCTGACTGCTGGCAGTCCTGCGGACCGGCCTGTCCGTACGCGACGTCGTGCCCCTAGCTACTCGCAGAACGCTTTATGAAACCCGGCGACTTCGTTCTGCGGATTGGTCTCGCCTGCGCAGTCGAGCTGCGCGGTGATCGAGGTTGACAACGTGCATGGCCCCGCACCTTGCGCGCACGCGTTGCCCCAGCTGCACATGCAATCGTTCGGATCGTTCGTCGCGGTCAAGCCGAGCCCGTAGCCGATCGCACCGATCGCGTAGTCCGCCGCTTTCTGCACGGTCGGGACCTGATCGGAGATCCAGCCGACGTCGCTCTTGACGAGGTCGCCGCAGTCCTGCGTGTTCGCGCCGTAGAGAAACGGCACGCCGTAATCCGCCGCGACGCCGCCGAAAACGATCATGACGTACGGACCGGCGGCGGGCCGCGTGGTCACGACGGTGATCGGAAATGACGAGAGCGCCGCGCGTACGGCGTCGGTGACGGTCTCGGCGTCGGTCGTGTTGCCGCCCGCGAACGCCGGCGAGCTGCCGGATGCAACGCCGAGCCACGCGGCGCGATTGAGCGTCGCATCGCTCGCGCCGAACGTCAGAGTCTGCGGGCCGTAGTTGAGGTAGACAACCCGGCCGTTCGAGCACGCCGAGCCATCGGGATCGGCGTCGTGTGCGGCGTCGCTGCCCGCACCGTCGTGGCTCGCGTCGACGTGGTTCTGCGCACCCGGCGTACCGGTGCATGCGGCGAACCCGATCGCGACCACGAGCCTCCACATGGCTCGATGGTAGCCCGGGCTCGGGCTCGGGCGCTACGTAAGTCGTTGGCGGACCGCGCGGTTCACCGCGGCGGCATCGGCGTTCGGCGTGGCTTTCATCACTTGGCCGACGAAGAACCCGAGCAACCCGGTCTTGCCGGCCTTGTACTGCGCCGCCTTGTCCGGGTTCGCTGCGATCACCGCGTCGATCGCGGGCGCGAGATCGGTCGCGGGCGACGAGGCATGCGCGGCGGATAGCTCGCTCGCGCGCTTGCCGGTCGCGATCATCTCGGCGAGCACGGTCTTACCGACGGTCGCGCTGATCGCCGACGAGCCGAGCAGCTCGATCAACTCCGCGAATCGCGCGGCATCGAGTGCGACGTCGGCGAGCTCGCGATCGCCGAGCGCGCGCGGTAGCTCGTTGATCATCCACTTCGCGACGACGTCGGGCAGGTGGGTCGCCGCGGTGGTCGCTTCGAACAACTCCGCGATCGTCGCATCGCCGCTCAGCAGGTCGGCTTGATCGTCGGGCAGGCCAAGCGTCTTCGCATTCGCGAACGCCGCGGCGAGCTTCGGGTCACGCACTCGCGCTTCGGCGCGATACTCGGCCGGCTACTTGCTCCTCGGCCGAGTCTTCGCCTTCGCGTTCTCTTTCTTCGCGGCGTCATCGACCGGCGCGACCGCTTTCGCCGGCTCCTTCGCCTCGCGCAGCGTGACGATGCGATTGAGCACGAGCGCGCCGGGCCGAGAGTCTTCGTCGACGCGGAAGTAACCGACGCGTTCGAGCTGCCAGCGGGATCCGACCGCCGCGGTCGCGAGCGACGCTTCGAGCTTCGCGCCCGTGACGACTTCGAGCGAGCCCTTATCAATCTGCTCGAGAAAGTCGCCGCCGCCTTCTTCGGGCTTCGCCGACTTGAACAGATGACTGTACAGCCGGATCTCGGCGCTGACCGCGCTCGCAGCGTCGACCCAGTGGATCACGCCGCTGACCTTGCGTCCGTCGCCGGGGTTCTTGCCGCCCTTGGTGTCGTGGTGCACGGTCGCGCGCAGCTTCGTCGCGCGGCCTTCGGCGTCGCGGGCGACGACCTCGTCGGCGGTGATGCAGTACGCGTAGCGCAAGCGCACCGTGCGCCCGGGCGCGAGTCGCTGATAGTCTTTCGGCGGATCGTCACGCCAGTCGTCGCGATCGATGAAGATCCGACCGCTGATCGGCAGTGCGCGCGTGCCGGGTTTGCCGATGTCGGGCGGAAAATACGGCGCCTCGAACGTCTCGGCGCCGGCGCCGACGAGCTCGACCTCGATCGGGTGGACGACGCCGAGCACGCGCGGCGCGTTGTGGTTCAGGTCGTCGCGCACGCAGTACTCGAGCTTCGCGATGTCGACGGTGGAGTTCGCCTTCGCAACGCCGATCATGTCGCAGAACGCGCGGATCGCTTCGGCGCTGTAGCCGCGACGGCGCAGCGCAGCGAGCGTCGGCATGCGCGGGTCGTCCCAGCCGGAGACGTGGCCGTCCTTGACGAGCATCAGCAGCTTGCGCTTGCTCATCACGGTGTAGTCGAGCGCGAGCCGAGCGAACTCGTGCTGATGCGGCCGCGGATTCCACGGGCCGGTGTGATCGAGCACCCAGTCGTAGAGCTCGCGATTGTTCTCGAACTCGAGCGTGCAGATCGAGTGCGTGATGCCCTCGATGCCGTCCTCGAGGGGATGCGCCCAGTCGTACATCGGATAGATGCACCATTTGTCGCCGGTGCGGTGATGGTGCGCGTGGCGGATGCGGTAGAGCAACGGATCGCGCATCTTCATGTTCGCCGACGCCATGTCGATCTTCGCGCGCAGTGTGCGGGCGCCGTCCGGGAACTTGCCGGCTTTCATGCCGCGCAGCAGCTCGAGGTTCTCGGCGACCGTGCGATCGCGAAACGGGCTCGGCCGACC
>CAZDGY010000080.1:0-13324 GCA_964504685.1 uncultured Kofleriaceae bacterium
ACGAAGTTGTTCGAGACCGACATCGTCGTACTCGTCTGACTGCCTTCGGGAGCGAGCTGGTTATAGGCCGCGAGCCGCATCTCCGGCGGATCGGTCGGAGGCGGCGCGCCGAGAGGCACGTTGACCATGCACGACGTCGCCGCGACTACAGCGACGGGCACGAGCCACGACGGCTTCATGCATTAGACTGTACCTGTAATGATCGCGATGGTCGCGACCTAACCTAGAGATGCCGGCTCCTGAAATGTGTAGCTGTGGCGATTGGATCGCGGGTCTTGCCCGCGACCACGCGTCCCGGCTTGCCTCGATCGCGCGGCGCGAAGGCCTGTCGTCGGCGGATGTGCTCGATATCGTCCAGGACGCGTTTCACACGCTGCTCGCGCGGCCGGACGTCGACGCTCTACGCGCGAGTGAGCCCGATGCCGCGCGCGTGCTGTCCACGATCGTGCGTAACGCCGCGCGCAACGCCCGGCGCCGTCACCACCGAGCGCGCCCGCACATCGATGTCGAAGACGCCGCGCTGCCGACCGCGGAGCCGAACCCGGCCGAAGCGCTCGATCGCGCGGTCGTCGCGGCCCAGCTCGTTAGCTGCATGGCGGCGCTCGGCGACGTCCATCGCCACGTCGTCACGTTGCGCGTGCTCGAAGAGCTGTCCGGCGACGAGACCGCTCGCGAGCTCGGGCTGACGCCCGGTCACGTCGCGGTGCTGTTGCATCGCGCGCGCAAGGAGCTCGAGCGCTGCATGGGGCCGAACCTCGAAGCGTGACTACGGGGAAGCGATCGCCGCGTCTCCCGCGATCGCGCGCTCGATCATCCCGGCGATGAACGCGCGCGGCCGGCTGCCGATAGTGCGCCCTACCTCGCGGCCATCGCGGACGAGCACGAAGGTCGGCATCGAGCGCACGTCGAAGCGCTGCGCGAGCACGATCTCGTCCTCGACGTCGACCGCGACGACGCGTACGCGGCCGGCGTACTCGCGCTCCAGCGCGCCGATTACCGGATCCATCGCGCGACATGGCGGGCACCACTTGGCGGTGAAATCGATGAGCACGACGCCGGGCGCCGTGGCGATGGTCTCGAACGCCTTCGAATCGATGGTCTTCACACCTGGCTAGGTCTCGAGCCGCGCGCGCATTACAGCTAATTGTCTTGTGCGAACGCGCGCTGATACGCGGGGCGCGCGACGATACGCTCGATGTAGCCGTCGAGCGTGGCGTTGCTCGGCATCAGCGGACTGTTGCGGAACAGCGCGAACGTGCTGCCGAGTAAGACGTCCGCGGTGGAGAACGCATCGCCGAGCAGGAATGGGCCACCGCGCAGTTGGTCGGTGACGTAAGCGAGGATCTCGTCGGTCGGCGCCCAGCCGGTCGTGCTGTTCGTCGTGAGAAACCCGAGCGCCTTGGTCACGAACGCCGGCTCCATCACGCCGGCGTAGTACGCGAGCCACGTAACGTACGCGGCGCGGCGCTTGTCGCCGATCTTTGGCGCGAGCTGCGCACCGGGAAACGCATCGCCGAGATAGAGCGCGATCGCCGCAGATTCGAACACGACCGAGCCATCGTGATCGAGGGCGGGCACCTTGCCGTGCGGATGGATGCGGCGATACGCCGGATCGCGACCGTCGGAGCCATCGGCGCGCCGGATCGTCACGCGCTCGAGCTTGTATGGCTGGCCGATCTCTTCGAGCAGCCACATGAAGCGCGTCGACCGTGTCTTCGGCGAGTGATAGAGCGTGATCATCCCGCGACGGTAGCACCGCCATTGCGGACGCGTTAGCGTCGCTGCGTGAAGACCCGAGCCGCGATCGCGTTCGCTCCCAAACAACCGCTGCAGATCGAAGAGGTCGACCTCGAAGGCCCGAAGCCGGGCGAGGTGCTCGTCGAGATCAAGGCGACCGGCATCTGCCACACCGACGAGTTCACGCGCTCGGGCGCCGATCCGGAAGGGCTGTTCCCGGTGATCTTCGGTCACGAAGGCGCGGGCGTGGTGCTCGAAGTCGGCGCCGGCGTGACGTCACTCGTACCGGGCGATCATGTGATCCCGCTCTACACGCCGGAGTGTCGCGCGTGCAAGTCGTGTCTGTCGCGCAAGACCAACTTGTGCACCGCGATTCGCGCGACCCAAGGCAAAGGCCTCATGCCCGATGGCACCAGCCGGTTCTCGTTCAAGGGCCAAAAGATCCATCACTACATGGGCTGCTCGACGTTCGCGAACCACACCGTGCTGCCCGAGATCGCACTGGCGAAGGTGCGCAAGGACGCGCCATTCGACAAGATCTGCTACGTCGGCTGCGGCGTGACGACCGGCCTCGGCGCGGTGCTGTGGACCGCCAAGGTCGAAGCCGGAGCGACCGTGGTCGTGTTCGGCCTCGGCGGGATCGGGCTCAACGTCGTACAAGCCGCGCGCCTCGTCGGTGCGGCGCAGATCGTCGGTGTCGATATCAACCCGGGGCGCGAGGCGTTCGCGCGCGAGCTCGGCATGACGCACTTCGTGAATCCCAAGACGGTGTCGGGCGATCTCGTCGCGCACTTGGTGGAGCTGACCGGCGGCGGTGCGGACTACAGCTTCGAGTGCGTCGGCGACGTCAAGCTCATGCGGCAGGCGCTCGAATGCTGCCATCGCGGTTGGGGGGTCAGCGTGATCATCGGCGTCGCCGGTTCGGGCCAAGAGATCGCGACGCGGCCGTTTCAACTCGTCACCGGCCGCGTGTGGAAAGGCACCGCGTTCGGTGGAGCGCGCGGGCGTAGCGACGTGCCGCGGATCATCGACTGGTACATGGACAAGCGGATCGAGATCGATCGGATGATCACGCACAAGCTGCCGCTCGAACGGATCAACGAAGCGTTCGACCTCATGCATGCCGGCTCGTCGATCCGCGCCGTCGTCGAGTTCTGATTACTTCCCGTCGAGCTCGCGGCGCGCCTTGCAGCTCTCTTCGTCGCCGAGCTTGCAGCCGCGCTCGAACGTCGCCGCGGCCCGCGTGCGATCGGCGGCGATGCCATCCCCGTCGCTGAGCGCGCTTGCGAAGTCGTAACAGCCGACCGGGTCACCGAGCGTGCACGCGCGGTCGTAGAGCGTCACGGCCTTCGCCGGATCGGCCGGCGTGCCTTCGCCGGTACGCCAGCGCTCGGCCGCGAGGTAGCACGCATGCCCGTCGTTCGCGTCACAAGCGGTCGTCAGGCGATCGAGCGACGGCGGCGTTGCGGTCACGGCGTGTCGGCACGCGATGTCACCGGTTGAGGCGGTGGCGAGTAGGTACATCCCGATTGAAAGCCATCTGCGCATCCTACGGTGCATTCCCACGCACCCGAGACGCACTGGCAAGCGGTCGTGGCACAAGTCGTACAAGCCGTGGTCGTCGTGCCCGCCGAACACGGCGCGAGACAGCCGAGCGGCAGCGGCTTGCCGGCGCACGAGCTATCGCCACACTGACTCGCGCAGCACGCGACGTCGGCGGCGTTGCAGTTCGCGGCGCAATACGCGCTCTGGTAACAGGTCGGATCGGCCGCGGTGCACGACACGCCGGAGGGGCCGCACGACGTCGGCGGCGTGCACTCGCAAGTCGGACACCCGTTGCGCACCAGGCGCGTCCAACCGTTAGGGCAGCCGGTCGTCTCGCAAGTCGTGACATCGGGACATGCCGTACAGATCGTGCCGTCGCACAACTAGGCGCCAGCCGTGCAATTCATGTCGACGCTGCACGCCGAGCCCGGCCCGCCGCCCGTGTCGATCACCAGCACGTTCGTCCGCACGGTGCATGCCGCGGTTGCGATGACGAGGATGTACAGAGCTCGGATCATGGGCACGACGCCAAGTAGTTTGCAGGTGCGCATACAGTCGTACAGCTCCACGCACCACCCTGGCAGGTGCAGCTCTCTGCGAGACAGCGCGAGCATCCCGCTTGCGACAGCGCGGTCGAACACTGGTAGACGCAACCGACCGGAAGCTCCGCCAAGCAGCTGGTTGCGGCCGGCACACATTGCGTCGCGCAGCACTTCGTGTCGCTCGGCAAGCAGCCGTCCGACGCGCAGTCCGCGCTCTCCTGACACGTACCGCCGGTACAGGCCGCCGAGACCGCATTGCACGTCACCGGCGGAGCGCATTCGCATTCGTCGCAGCCGTTGCGCTGGAGGTGTACCCAGTTCGTCGGGCACGCGAATGTGCAGGTCGTGAGATCGGGGCACGCTTCACAGTGCTCGGCGGTGCAGATCTCGGCGCCGAACGTGCAGCCGGAATCGTCGAAGCACGGCCGCGCATCGAGGAACGAGGCGGTGTCCTTCTGGCGATCGGAATCGATCGTCAGCACGTTCGTGCGAATCGTGCACGCTGACGCGACGAGCGCGATGATGACGATCGCGCGGATCATTGCCACCTCGCGCCGAGGGTTCCGGCAAACGTGAGCCCGGCGAGCTGGACCGCATCGACGCCGTTCGCCTGCGCGATCAAGCCTTCCGCCCAGCCGCCATCGACCGCGGCGATCAACGACCAGCCGTCGAAACCGTGGCTCCATTCGACCCCGAGCACCGCTTCGCCGTAGGCCGCCATCGCCGAGTGTGCGGTCGCTCCTGCCGTCGCCTCTGCGTTGACGCCGGCGAGCCCACCCGCGATCCGCACGAGCGTGCACAGCGAATGGCCGCACACGAGCTCGCGCGCGAGCGAAGCGGTGGCGAGATAAGGCCGCATCGTGCCGAGTGCTTCGGAGCGTTGGCCGACCGCACCTTCGAGGCCGAGGCGGAAGTGCGCGTACGAGACCTCTGCACCGACCTCGACGAGCGGGCGCGGCGTCGAGGGATAGATGCGCGCACCGATCCGCGGCGAGATCGCCCAGCTGTAGTGAGACGGCGTCGGATGCGCGACGATGCCGCCGCGGTCATCGTGCAGCCCGCCGTCCAGGTCGGTCTCGCCGTCGCGGCTCGCAACTTCCTTCGACGTCGCGTCGCCCTTCGCGCCGTCGCCCTTCGCGCGATCGCCCGGCTGCGTCTTCGGATTCGGCTTCACCGTGGGACCGGGCGGATCGACGAGCCGTTGCTCTGGTTTGACGATCGGCGGCGCCGAGCCGGAGGCGACGTCGACGAGCTCGGCGATCGCGAGTGCGAGCAGCTTGACCCGCAGATCGCCCGGTACCTCACCGAGGTTGAGATCGCGTTTCAGCGGACCGTCGCCCGGCTCGGGATCGATCACCGCGCTCGCGGTGACGAGATCAGGGCAGGTCACGACCACGGTGAAGTCACGCGTCGGGTCCGATATCGAGGTGAGCTCGTGAAGGATCGCGCGGCGCAGCGAGAGCTCGTCGAACGCGGTGCAGCGGGACAGATCGATCCGCGGGGTCGCAAGCGCGCTCCCGGCTAGCGCCAGCACCACGCCGCCGACCAACGCGGATCGCGGGCGCGTGCGGCAAAGCGCGAGGAGCTCGATCATTTCTTACTTGCTGATCAGTGCGTGCAGCTTGCTGTGGTGAACGCCTTTGGGATAGCGCCGATCGTACTCGGCAAGGGCAGCCGCTGCATCGGCGGCGCGGTGGGCGCGAACGAGCGCTTCGATCCGGTGTGCGTGGGCATCTTCGAGCATCTGGGTCGGCGAGCCGTTATCGATCATTCGCGCGAAGGCCGCCTGCGCGCGATCCGGATCCCCGAGATCTTCGAGATAGAGCCGCCCGAGCGTGAACTCGGCCATACCCGCCGACTCGTCGCGACGCGCACCGACGAGCGCCCGCTCGAGAATCTTAGCCGCCTCGGCCGGCTGGCCCGCGTCGCGGCGTAGATCGGCTTGCGCGAGCGCCTCGGCGAGCGTCTTGGGCGCCGGGTCAGCCTTCGTGGGCGCGAGCGTTGGCGTCTTGGCCTTCGCGGTCGCAACGACCTTCGCGGTCTTGGCAGGCGTTGCGGTCTTAGCAGGTGTCGTCGCCGGCTGCGCGAGATCGACCGGGGCCGGCGTCGGCGTCGGCTTGACCGCGTCGACCGGCGCAGTCGGCGCGACCGGGACGGTCGGAGCCACCGCGGGTTTGCCGTTCGCTGCGACCGAAGGGCTGACGACTTCGTCGAACGCCGACCGGTTGTCGTCGAGCGAGATCTGCTGTCCGGCGGTCAGTCGCACTACGCGATCGGGCACGTGCTCGCCACGCACCATCACGACTCCGCGCTCGACCTTGACGACCACGTGGTGCTCGTCCGCTTCGACCGTGAACGCGGTGCCGACGACTTCGACCGTCGCGCGCGCCGTCTCGATTTCCCACCGGCGCGGGCCACCCGGGTGAACATCGAAGTGCACGCGGCCACGTTGCAGCTGCGCGACGAAGCGCTCGCCATCGTTCGTCAGCACTTGCAGGCGCGAGCCGTGCTCGAGCTCGAGCCGCGAGTCATCGTCGAACGCGACCCGACGGTCGGCCGGCGCATCGATCAGCTCGCCGGCGCCGACCGAGGCAACCGGGCTGCCGAGCGGGCCGGGGTGCGACGGCCAAGCGAAGAACACCGCGATGGCGGCGGCACAAGCGAACGCAGCGCCGAAGCTCCACCGCGGGAGCTCGAGCGTGCGCTTGACGCTGCCGTTGCGAATGCGTTGCCAGTTCGCAGCGATCCGCGCTTCGTCGATCGCGGGCTGCAGCAATTGTTCGAGTGGTTCGCGGTTCACTGGACCGCCTCCTCTCCGAGATGATCGTTGACGATCGCCTCGGCCTCACCCAGACGTCTCTTGATCGTAGCGAGCGAACATTCGCACGCAGTCGCGATGTCTTCGAGCTGATAGCCGACGACATGGCGAAGAACCCATGGCGTTTTCAACTTGAGCGCCATCCGGCCGAGGGCGCGATCGATCAGCGCGAGCTCGGCGCGCTGTTCAGGAGAGGCGTCGGTGCAGGCTTGATCGTGGAGCGAGGCTTCGAGCTCGCTCGCCGACCATAGTCGCGTGAACTTGCGCCAACGAAACCGGCGATGCACTCGGCTGACCGCGATCTGGCACAACCAACCGCGCAGCGCGGCGGGCTCGACCAAGCGGTCAAGCTTCTCGAACGCGATCATGAACGTCTCCTGCACGATGTCATCGACATCGGCTTCATCGCGCAGCAGGCGTTGCGCGGTGCTCGCGACCCGGCGCACGTAGCGGCGATAGATCGCCTCGGTCGCCCATGCATCTCCACCGCGCGCGCGCTCGACCAGCTCGGCATCGCTCGTACCGGGTGCCGGTAGGGCGATGATCTCAGCGGGTTCAGGCGACGCGACCATGGAGAGAAGAGCCACGAGCCACATGAAACGGCTCGATCATGTCACGTAATGATGTCGCGGTGTTGCGAGGTTATTTGAGGGTGCGCGGAGGTACGAGCGACCGTCGTTACGGGAGTTTGCGCCGCTTGGCCTTCGGTTGGGCGCGCGGATTCGGCTTCGGCTTTCGCGGCTTGGCCTTGGGTTTTCGACGCTTCGGCGCGGCCGGACGGCGCGGTTTGGGCTCGGGCTCGGGCGGCGGCGGCTGCTCGGCCATCGCGACGATATGCGCGTACTCGGCTGCGGTCGCGGGCTGAACCGACAGCCGGCTCTGGCGAAACAGCACCATGTTCGCGAGCATCGGCTCGGCACGCAGTCGCGCGAGCGAGACGTAGTGCGGCAGCTTGGCGACGAACGCGACGTCGACGCAGTCCCAGATCGGCTTGTCTCGCGTCGCTCGCGGATCGAAGTACGGGCTGTCCGGATCGAATTGCGTCTCGTCGATCACACCGACTCGCGTCACGCGCGCGAGTCCCGCGACCCCCGGCGGCTCGGTGCTCGAGTGATAGAACAGCACCGCGTCGTCGACCTGCATCTGCCGCATGTACGCGCGCGCGAATGCACTGCGCACGCCGCTCCACGGTTCGGTGCCGATTCGCTCGAGATCGTCGATCGAGAAGGTCTCGGGCTCGGTCTTCATCAGCCAATGCTGCTGGGTCACGCGCGGACTATAGCGCGCGTATGATCACGCCATGTCGATCCGCCCGGCGCGCGCCGACGACTTCGCCACTATCGCGGCGATCACGAACCACTACATCGCGACGACCGTGATCCACTTCGGTTACGACCCGGTATCGGTCGACGAGCTCGCGGCGACCTGGCAACGCGATCGCGAGCGCTACCCATGGCTGGTCTCGACCGACGAAGCCGATCAGGTGATCGGCTATGCTAAGGCCGGTGCGTGGCGCGAGCGCGCGGCCTATCGCTGGACGACCGAGGTCGGGCTCTATCTCGCCGCCGATGTCCGCGGTCGCGGGCTAGGTACCGCGCTGTATCGCGAGCTGCTCGACGAGGTCGCGCGGCGCGGATTCCGTTCCGCGATCGGCGGGATCACGTTACCGAATGACGCGAGCGTCGCGCTGCACCATCGCCTCGGCTTCGCATCGGTCGGGATCGTGCGCGAAGCAGGTTACAAAGCGGAGCGCTGGCACGATGTCGAGTTCTTCCAGAAGAAGCTCGCGACCGCAGACTGATAGACTGGACGCGGATGAGCGCGGGGTCTCACGACGACGACTTCGATACCCCCGCCGGGCGGCGGTCGGCGCCGAAGCTCGACGCGGAGCCGAACTTCGGTCCGCGCTACAAGGTGCTCGCAAAGGTCGGCGAGGGCGGTATGGGCGAGGTCTTTCGCGCGTACGACGCCGAGCTCAAAGGCGAGGTCGCGCTCAAAGTCGTGCGCGCCGACAAGGACGACGAGCTTGCCGCGTTCGAGCGGTTCCGGCGCGAGGTCGCGCTCGCGCGCAAGGTGACTTCGCCGAACGTGCTGCGGGTCTACGACCTCGACGATCACGAGGGGTTGCGATTCCTGTCGATGGAGTTCGTCGAGGGCAGCGATCTCGCGGCGGTGATGCGCAACGGGCGGCTGCCGCTCGAACGTGCGCTCGCGATCTTTCGCCAGATCTGCGCCGGGCTCGCCGCAGCCCACGCCCAAGGCGTCGTGCATCGCGATCTCAAGCCGCAGAACGTGCTCGTCGATCGAGAAGATAACGTCAAGGTCGCCGACTTCGGGCTGGCTCGGTCGGTCGGCGATTCGGGGATGACCGCGACCGGCGCGGTGCTCGGCTCGCCCGCGTACATGGCGCCGGAGCAGGTGAAGGGCGAGCCCACCGACGAGCGCAGCGACATCTACTCGCTCGGCATCATCCTGTATCAGTTGATTTCCGGCGAGACGCCGTTTCGCGGCGGCACGCCGCATGCGGTGATGGAGATGCGGCTGCACAAGGCGCCGAAGCCGTTGCACGAGGTCGAGCCGGCGACGCCGCGCTCGGTCGACGGGGTCGCCGCGAAGTGTCTCGCGGTGAACCCGGCGGCGCGCTATGCGACGATCAAGCAGCTACTCGCCGATCTCGATGCGCCGGCGCCGGAGCGTAAGCGGAGCTGGCGCGCGCCCGCGGTTCTCGCGGTCATCGCGATCGCGGGTGCCGTCACGGGTTATCTGACGAGCCACTTCTCGGGTAGCAATGCGCCGGTGACGCGCGGCAGCGCAACCGCGGTCGCTGAACCGGCGCTCGTTGCAGGCAACCCGGCGCTGGTGCTGGTCAAGGGCGAGAACCGCACGAACGACGCCGCGCTCGATGGCTCGCTCGCATTGGTGGTCGCGGCCGAGCTGCGCGAGTCGCCATTGCTCGATCCATATTCCGGTGCTCAGGCCCAGAACATGGTCGACGAACAACAAGTCGGCGCGGCGATCGACGACGCGAGTGGTCGCAAGGTCGGCGAGACGGGACACTGCCGGGTCCTGATCGTGAAGATCGTGGCGACGACGAACGGCGCGGGCTACACGATCGAGCTCACTGCCGACGACAGCGCCGATGGCCGAGTGCTGCTCCAGCGGACCGTGGCGGTGTCGCAGCGAGCCGAGGTCGTGCGAGCGATCGTCGGCATGGCCCGAGAGCTGTGGCGCACGGTTGGCGAGGCGCTGCCGGCGGACGGACCCAATGGCCCAGCGACGCGGATCTCGACGGACATTGACGTCGACCATGATCTCGTGGCGGCCGATGCATTGCTCCGCTCGGGCAACGATGCAGGCGCGGCGGCGGAGCTCGAGCGTGTGCTCTCGCGAGCTCCGAGCTCGCTGCCGGCGCACATGCTGATCGCGGTCGCATACAGCAACCTGAGCCGCGATACCGAGGCCGCAGCTCATCAGCGGATCGTGTTGAGCTCTCTCGACCAACTCGACGAGCACGATCGGCTCAAGTTTCTCGGCGACTACCACAACATCACGACCGGTGAGGTCGATCGCGCGATTGCCGCGTATAGCGAGGTATGCCGAAGGTGGCCGCACGACCCGAGTGCGTTGGGCAACCTGAGCACCGTGTACCAGCAAGCCCACGACATCCCGAAGGCGCTCGAGATAGGTCGCCGCGCGTCTGCGGAGCATCCGCGTAACGCTCAAGCGCTGTTGGATGTCGTGACGTACGAGATGAACTCGCTCGACCTCGACGCGGCGTCCGCACACCTCGAATTCTACATTCGAAACTTCACGTACGTTCCGGGCGACGTCTACGAGAACCGCGCGATCATCGCGATGCTGCGTGACCAGCCTGCGACCGTCGATGCCGAGCTCGCGTCGATGGCGAAGATCAACTTGACGCGCGCCGTGCTCGCCCGCAGTGACGTGGCGCTCGCGCGCGGTCGGCTGCGCGAGGCGGTCGATGATCTCGAACGCGGTATCGCCACGGATCTCGGACGAGCCGACCAAGACGGGGTCGAAGCGAAACAGACCGTGCTTGCCGAGGCGTACCTTCGCCAAGGCAAGAACAAGGCGGCGATCGCGACTGCAAGCAAAGTCACGAAGGAGTTTTCTCGCGAGTTCCTCGCCGCGATGGTCCAGCTCGCCGCCGGCGATCTCGCCGATCCAGCAGCGACGGCCGAGAGATTGTCGCGCGAGACGCCGGCGTTACCGCGTGCGATGGCCGCGCTGTTGCGCGCGGAAGCGACGCGGCTAGCTGGCAAACCCGACGATGCGGTCGCCATGGATCGCGCGGCGATCTCGATCGACAATGGTTGGGTCGGCCACGTCCTGCTCGCTCGTTCGCTGTTCGATGCCCACCGTTACGCCGAAGCTCGCACCGAGCTCGATACCTGCATTAAACGGCGCGGCGAAGGCGCGGCGATCTTCTACGATGACAACTCGACGATGCGCATGCTGCCGCCGGTCACCTATTGGCTCGCGCGAACGCTAGACGCGCTCCACGATCCGCAAGCGAAGGCGACGTACAAGCAGTTCCTCGCCGGCCAGTCGACTGCAGACCACGATCCGCTCGTCGTCGATGCACAGAAGCGGATGTCCGCGCTGCACTAGTCGTAAGTGGCGGTGCCGGGCTGGCCGTCGAGCGGCGTCTTCGCGCGCACGATGCAGAACCGCTGGCCGGTCGGCGCCTCCATCACCCACCACGTGTTGACGCGCGCGACGCGGTGGGCGCCGAGCTTCTCGAGTCGGCTGGCCTCGGCCTCGACGTCGTCGCTCTCGATGTCGAGGTGGACGCGGCTCGCGTGCGAGACTCGCTGGACCTCGACCACGAGCCCGTGCGCGGCTGCGTCGAGCCGTTCGTAGGCTTCACCCTCGCGTCCCAGGCGAGGCAAGCCCAACGCGGCGCTCCAGAACGCGGCGGCGGCGTCGAGATCGGCGGCTTCGCAATCGATGATGAATCCGGCGAGGCGGCTACGATGCATTCGCGAAACCTACACTGCAGCCTTCCGGAGCGGCGGGATCATTCGCGCTCCGCTCGGCGATGACGGCGCAGGTCGCGTCTCGTAGAATACGTGCGCGTGGCGGCTGCGAAGTTATCGAAGGACAGCCTGTTCTCGCGTGGCGCCGCGCGAGAGAAGAACCTGGCGTACTTCGCGCTCCTCGATCGCAAGCTCGCTCGCAAGGACGTCCCGCATACCCGGTTCGTCAGCTTGTATCAGGGGACGGTGACCGCGCTCGACGACGTCAACTGGCGCACCGCCGGCATGTGCATCGTCAAGAAGCCCGTACTGAAGGTGATCGCGGTCGGCGCCGGAGGCCAAGTGTTCGCGTACGTCGGCGGCAACGCGATGGCCGAGTCGATCGCGCCGACGCCCACCGACCTGCGAGGCTGCACCGTCGTCGGCGGCTACGCGTACGCGTGCGGCGCGAACCGCGAAGTGTTTCGCCGCTACGGCGAAGGCAAATGGCTCGCGATGCACGCGCCGAGCGGCGGTTCGTTCGAGGCGATGGCCGGCTACCACGACCGCGAGATCTACGCGGTCGGCGCCGACGGCGAGATCTGGCAGCTCGAGAACACCGATTGGCTACAGCGCGCGAGTCCGGTGAAGGTCGCGCTTACCGGCGTGTGCTGCGCCGATGATGATCGCGTGTACGCGGTCGGCCAGCGCGGCACGCTCGTCGTTGGCCGCGACGACGCGTGGAAGAAGTTGCCGCAACCGAGGCTGACCGACGATCTGTGGGATGTGTGCTGGTTCGGCGGCAAGCTGTACGCAGCGAGCACGTCGACGTTGTACGTGCTGAAGGGCTCGGTGCTCGCGCCGGTCGACTTCGGCTCGGCGGCGCCGAAGAGCTGCTATCGGCTGACCCACGCCGACGGCGTGCTGTGGTCGATCGGGCAAGATAGCGTCGCGTTCTACGACGGCGTCAAGTGGACGCGCTGGGACTAGCGACGCTGTCTCGTCCGCGTAGCGTACGCGACGAAGGTCATGCTCCGCGGCGTCGAGAGCGCGTCTTCTTTGGTACCCGTGTCAGCGTGACGGCTGGGCGTTGACGGTAAAGACGCACGAAGTCCCGAGCCTCCTGCAAAGAATCCGGATAAGGGACACTCAAACCGTCCTGGCCGTAAACGGTCTGAAACCGAAACCCGTGCTCGTAGAGGAACACGACTTTCTGCCACTGCTCCTTGTCCGTCTGCTTCGGTGCTTTGAACTTCCGATTCATAGCGACGGTCATCGATCCGCACGTCGGGCATTTGCGCGGAACTCGGCGCGCCGCGACGCGGCGATAGCAACGCCTGCACGAGAGACACGCGAACGGATGCGTATAGAGAGCCATGCTCGTCCCCGATTCTACTCTCGCTCCGCCATCATCGGCGTCCGCGATCTCGTAGCTGAGTGCGGCGTGCCACGAGGGACAGCCACCGGAGAGCGAGCGCAGGCGCGCGACGAGACGCGCAGCCATGCGGTCAACACTCCAACTCGCGCGCCAGCGCGATCGCCGCGTAGCGGCGTCGCTCCGCGAAGACGCCGGAACCGCCACCGCCTGCGCCGTCGCGCGAGCGGGTCCGGGGGCGCCCTCGCAAGGCAGCCGCGCGAAGCGTTCGCGCTAGCTCCGCACGAACAAGTTTGCGAGGCGGGCGCCGGCCCACTGCAAGCTCGCG
>CAZDGY010000081.1:0-13261 GCA_964504685.1 uncultured Kofleriaceae bacterium
CGCGAAGCCCGCGCCCGCATCGGTGACCACGGCCTGTTCGTCGTCGGCGATCTGACCGAGCACGTCGCACGCGCGCTTGATCGACATCGGCAGCGAACCTTCCGACACCAGCGGCTCGCCCTCGACGAGCTCCATCACCATGTACGCGCCGTACTTGGCGTCCTCGCCGAAATCGACGACCGACACGATGTTCGGGTGCGAGATCTCGCTCGCGAGCTTTGCCTCGAGGTTGAACCGCTCGCGCGCGACCGCGTCTAAGGCGAACGCCGGCGAGATGATCTTCAGCGCGAACGGCTTGCCGAGCTGGATGTGGCGGGCGCGGTAGACCATGCCCATCCCGCCCTCGCCGAGCCGACCGTCGAGGGCATACCGCCCGCCAATGGTGTCAGCCTCGTCCATCTACCCATTAAGTCTAGTTGAGCGCCGGCCTAGGGTCGCGGTTCGTGCGTCGAAAAACGGCCGAAGCCACAGTCTGAGCCAGGCTTGACGCTGCGCGCGCCGTCGGGCACGGTCCGACCAACCGACCCCATAGCTCAGTTGGATAGAGCGGCGCTTTCCTAAAGCGTAGGCCAGAGGTTCGATTCCTCTTGGGGTCACGAGCGCGGCGTTACGTCGGTAACACCAAGGTCAACCCGACGCGGACCTCACCGGTCGTCGCGCCGCTCTCGCGAAACACGCGGACCGCGGCATCGAACGACAGCGTCTTGCGATCGCGCCAAATCGCGCCGACCAGCCCCGACTCGAGGTTCACGCCGTTTTCGCGTTCGATGTACCCCTCGGCGACGGGCCGGACGCGCCAACGATCGGGACCCTCGACGATCGCGCCGCCGACCAGCTCGACGTCTCGGTCGCGCGTGAGCTCGAGCTGCGCGTTGACATGCACGGTCAGCGGCTCCCAGCGCTGCGAGACGATGACCGCGGTCGACCAGCCGGCTTCATCGGATAACTGCGGTACGGTTGGCAGCAGTGGCCCGAGCTCGATCGCGACGCTCGGCCCCGACTTCTCTTGCAAGCTGCCGGCGCGCAGCACGTGCTTCGCGAGCACGTCGGTCTGGACGTACGAGTCGGCGCGGCGGACGAGCGGCGAGAAGTCGTCGACGTCGACGACGAGCTCCCAGCCCGCGGCGAATCCATAGTTGAACACGAACCCCGGCTCGTACTCGGTGCGGCCGTGGCCGCGGTCGAGCCGGAACGGTCCGAGCTCGAGCTCGATCGTGTGCTCCTCGGCGGTGTCGGCGTCGGTCTGATCGAACGGCCGGTACGCGAAGGCTTCGCCGGGCGTCGCCGCCGCGAAGGCGATCGCCACCGCGAGTTGCCGCCACATCGCGGCACCCTAACATCGGGTCCGGCGAGCGCTACGGCTGCGGTCGAAGCTTAATAATTGTGCACGGGTCGCGCATCGTTCCACCCGGCTCGATCGTGATCTCCGCATGACCGACCGCCAAAACGTCCGCATCGAGTACCGCATCCGTCCCGACGTCGAGCTCGCGCACGTCGAGGCCGCGATCGGCACGTTCGTCGCCGGCATCCGCGACCACAGCGCCGACCACAGTTACACGTCGTATCGCGACACGAAGGATCCGCGGCACTTCGTCCACGTCGGGTCGTTTGCGCGCGCGGCCAGCGCGGAGCTGCAAGCGCAACCGTTCTTCAAGACGTTCACCGAAGCGCTTCGCGGTTGGACCGTCACGCCGCCCGAGGTCACGATGCTCGATGCGGTCGCCTCGACTCGCTAGCGCCGTGGATCGGAAGTCCGCAGCCAACCCTGCGATCGGCTGCGAGCCGCACACGCTCGAAGCGTGGCTACGAGCGTACTTTGCCGAGCATCCGATCGTCGGCGCGATCTACGACCAACTGCAACGCGTCATGGTGCTGTTGCGGCACAAGCACCCGAACGTGCGCGAGTGCCGCTGGCACGCGCGGCACTTCGTGAAGATCATCGGCGAGCTCGAGCAGGCGCCGATGCCCGCGCTCAAGACCTTGGCCAAGACCCTGTGGTCGTGGCGCGAGCCCTTCGCGCGGATGTGGCGGTTCACCAAGACCAACGGCATCACCGAAGGTCTTCACAATAAGATGGAGGTCATCAGCCGCCGTGCCTACGGCTTCCGCAACTTCCAGAACTACCGCTTGCGCGTCAGAGCGCTCTGCGGCTAACGATGGGGTCGTTCACAGAACGCGGCTTGCCCCCGCATTTTGAGAAGAACCGAAGAACCCGAAGAACCCCAATGTTGTTCTGAGCCGCTGCCCGGGTTTGAACCGGGGACCTATGGTTTACGAAACCATTGCTCTACCACTGAGCTACAGCGGCGGTAGGGGCTATCTCGTAACCGACACGCCCGGCGATTGCAAGCGCGGCCCGAAAGGCGATGCTCGGGCATGCCCGTCATCCGCCACCGCTTGACCAGTCGAGTGCTCGCCGGCAACCCGCTGGGCGATCCGGTCGACCGCGACCTCTACGTCTACGTGCCGCCGGGGTACGACGGCGAGGCAAGTCGGCGCTATCCGACGCTGCTCGCGGTGGTCGGCTACACCGGAACCGGCGGCTCGTTGTTCAACGTCGACGCGCTCGCCGAGCCGCTCGATCGCCGACTCGATCGGTTGATCGCGGCCGGGGCGTGCCCGCCATGCATCATCGCTGCGCCGGATTGCTTCACTCGCGTCGGCGGCAACCAGTATCTCAACAGTGCCGGCACCGGCCGCTACGAAGACTATGTCATCGACGAGATCGTCCCGTTCGTCGACGCGACGTACCGCACGCTGCCGAGCGGCCGATGGGGCGTGTTCGGCAAGTCGTCGGGCGGCTATGGCGCGATCGTGCTCGGCATGCGCCGGCCAGACGTGTTCTGCGCGCTCGCCGATCACTCTGGGGACGCGGGCTTCGAGCTCTGCTACATCCCGGATTTTCCCGGCGCGCTCGATGCGTACCGCGAAGCCGGCGGTCCCGCGGCGTGGCTTACGACGTATTGGGCCGATGCGAATCGCCGGCGCACGAAGCATATGAAGGCGCTGCTCGTGCTCGGGATGGCAGCGCACTACTCGCCGAATCCGAACGCGCCGGCCGCGCACGCGCACATCGATTGGCCGTTCGATCTCGACACCGGCGAGTTTCGCCCCGCGGTGTGGGACCGCTGGCGCGCGCTCGATCCGCTCAACATGGTCGAGGCCCACGCGGCGAACTTGCGCAAGCTCGCCGCGATCTACGTCGATGCCGGGACCCGCGACGAATGGGCGCTGCACTGGGGCGCTCGCGCGCTGGTCGGCAAGTTGCGCGCGCACGGCTTGACGGTGCGCCACGAAGAGTTCGACGACGGCCACCTGAACATCACGTACCGCTACGACGCGAGCGTGCCGTTCATCGTGGACGCGATCGCACACGCCTAAGGCGCGACGAGCGAGATCGGATAGGTGACGCGCGCGGCGCCGGCGATCGGCTTCGGAAGCTCGATCGTGCTGATCAGCCCCTGCACGCACTGCGCGACGGCGTGCAACGGCGGCGGACTATCGACTGCGGCGTCGGTGACCTTGCCCTCTGCGCTGATCGTGAATCGCAGCGCGAGCATCCCGGCTAACGTCGGCATGACGACGAGTTGCTGCGTGTAGCAAGCCTCGATCGCGGTGAGACTGCGTCGGATCACCCGGCGAAGGATCGCGGGATCGTAGTCGCCGGAGATCATCGGCGGGCCAAGGGTGACCAGCTGCTTGCTGCCGCCGCGGCGCGGGTTCGACAAGCCACCTTGGCCGGCGCCTGCGCCGCCGCCGAAGATCACACCGCCACGGGCGTTGCCGACGAGGCCGCCGTAGATGTCCGGCGGGTCGGGGCCGAAAAGGCCGTCCGCGTCGCCGGTTCCGACGATCTGCGCGAACACCTGTGGTTGCTCGTCGGTCGGCGGCTCGGTGGTCCTGCGCTTTGCCGTCGGCTCGACCGCGCCGATCGGGGTCTGCGGCGGCGGCTTCGCGTCGGTCCAGCACGCGGCGACCGAGAGCAGGGCAGCGCAGACGAAACGCATGCCACGTCGTATCACGCCGCCGGGCGGATCTCGATCGCGGTGTCGCCGCGTCCCTGGCGCCAGGCGTTGAACTTCAAGAAGATCTTGACGAATGTCTGCTGCGACTTCGGATCGAGATTCTCGTTGTAGTGCGGTGCGTGAATCATGACGTAGCGGCCGAAGTAGGTCAGCTGCTTCAAGATCAGCGCGAACTGCGACGGCAAGTTGAGATCGTGGCGACGTGCCATTGCGAGCAGCTTGGGGAAGAACGCTTCGAGCATCTCTGGCTTGTCGACGGTGATCGCACGCAGCGGGATGAACGCCTCGGTGCAATCGCTCACGAAGCGATCCCAGTCGATGCCTTCGCCGACCGCGCCCATCGCGACCAGCGCGCGCGCCATCTGCTCGCCGCTGCCCGACACGAGCGCTCCGACCCAATCCGCGAGCGCGGCGCGATGGCGGTCGGAGAATCGGCCGAAGATTCCGAAGTCGAGATAGCCGAGCCGACCGTCGTCGAGGATCATGATGTTGCCGGCGTGGATGTCGCCGTGGAAGAACCCGCCGAGGAACACGCACGTCCAGAATACCTCGCTGGTCGCGCGCATCGTGTCGATCACCTCGGCGACGCGCTGCTCGACCCCGGCTTTGTCGTCGATCCGGCAACCGTAGAGCCGCTGCATGACCAGCACGCGCTTGGTCGTCAGCTCGCGATAGACCTTCGGTACGGTCGCGAGCTTCGTCAGACCTTCGCGCTCGAGCAGCGCGCCGAACTCCTCGATGTGATTCGCTTCGAGCTCGAAGTCGAGCTCCTCGCGAATCGTCGTGCGGAAGTCGGCGACGATGCCGCGCAGGTTCGCGCGCCGCAACAGCTTGCTCGCCGCAGTGCCGATCGAGGCGACCAGGCCCATCAACGCGAGGTCTTGTTCGATCCGGCCGCGTACGCCCGGGCGCTGGACCTTGAGCACGACCGCGGAGCCGTCCGGCAGCGTCGCGGTGTGGACCTGCGCGATCGACGCTGATGCGAGCGGCGCGGCGTCGATCGTCGCGAAGATCTCGGTGGGCGGCTTGCCGAGCTCGCGCTCGATCGTTTGCCACACGCGAGCCTTCGAGATCTGACGGACGTTGTCGAGGCAGCGCGCGAACTCCTCGGTCGTCGCCTTCGAGAACGCGGTCGGGCTCGACGCGATCATCTGGCCGAACTTGATGTACGCCGGGCCGAGATCCTCGAACGCGAGTCGCAAGGCGCGCGCGGTCGTGTAGTCGTGATCGACGAGGTGAAGCTTGCGCCCGAGCACCGGCAGCAAGCGGCGCGAGAATACGAACCACAACACGACGGCGCGCCGGGTGACCGGGACGATCGCGATCAGCGCGACGAGCGCGAGCACGATGACGAGCGGCCACGACATTAGCCGGACTTAGTGCGGCGGGCGCCGCAGGTCAAGCAACAACGCGGCTACGCTCGGCCCTGCCGGCTGCGACCGCCTCGACGAGCGCCGCGATGGCCGCGTCGGGATCGCGGCTCGTCCAGGCGGCCCGCACGACCGCGACCGCATCCGCGCCGGCCGCTGCGGCAGCGCGCGCACGCTCGGGCGAGTCGACCCCGCCGACCGCGACGAGCGTGGTGCTCGCAGGGAGCGAGCGCCGGATCGCGAGTGCCGTGGTGCCGATCGGCTCGGCCTTGTCGGGCACGGCCCAGATCGGACCGAGCTGAACGAGATCGAACCCGGCAGCGCCGGCGTGTTTCGTCGCCGCTGTGGTGTGGCGCGAGGCACCGACGAGCAACCGCGAACCGACCGCGCGCGCGTCGGCGATCGAGATGCCGCGCTCGGGCAAGTGCACGCCATCGGCGCCCGCGATCAGCGCGACATCGACGCGCTCGTTGATCCACACCTGTGCGCCCGCTGGACGTGCGACCTCCACGATCTCTCGCGCGAGCCGGAGCAATGGGCCGCCATCGAGATCCTTCTCTCGCACCTGGATCGCGACCGAGCCGCGCGGCACCGCGCGCAGGATCAGCTCGACGCGACTCGCGAGCTCTTCGCCAGCCCACAGCCGGCGATCGGTAATGACGACGACGTGCACTATTCGATGAGGCCAGCGGTCGGCGACGACGCGTTCGCGTAGTCCCGCCGCGGCATCCGACCCGCGCGAAACGCGAGGCGGCCGCCCTCGACCGCGAGCTTCATCGCTTCGGCCATCATCACGGGGTGCTTCGCGCCCGCGATGCCGGTGTTCATCAGCACCGCGGTGCACCCGAGCTCCATCGCGATCGCAGCGTCGCTCGCGGTGCCCACGCCGGCATCGACGATCACGGGCACGCCGACGTTCTCGAGGATCAGCCGAATGTTGTGCGGATTGCGGATGCCCAAGCCCGACCCGATCGGCGCCGCGAGCGGCATCACGGCGAGACAGCCGGCCTCTTCGAGTCGCTTACACGTGATCAGATCGTCCGAGCAGTAGGGCAGGACCTTGAAGCCCTCTTTGACCAACCGACGTGCGGCTTCGACCGTCGCGGTGTTGTCGGGGAACAGCGTCTTTGGATCGCCAATCACTTCGAGCTTGACCAACTCGTCCATGCCGAGCTCGCGCGCGAGGTGAAGCGTACGAATCGCTTCGTCCGCGCTGTAACAGCCTGCGGTGTTGGGCAGCAGGACATAGCGTTTGCGATCGATCGCGTCGAGCACGGTCGGAGCGCCACTCGACAAGTCGACGCGGCGAAGCGCGACCGTCACGATCTCGGCGCCGCTGGCCTCGAGCGCGGCGCGGGTCTGCTCGTTCGACTGGTACTTGCCGGTGCCGACGATGATGCGCGAGTGGAACGTGCGGGTGCCGAGCTGCCAGGTATCTTCGCTGCTCACGGTTAACCTCCGCCGACGAAGGTGACGAGCTCGACCCGATCGCCGGCGGTCAGCTGGGTCGACGCATGCTCCGCGCGCGGCACCACCGTGCGATTACGCTCGACGGCGACGCGCCGATCACCGAGGCCAAGCTCGACGATCAACATGGCAACGGTCGTACCTTGTACGACGGTGCGGGTCTGTCCGTTAATGACGACGTCGATGCTCGCGGACATCGCTGCGGACCGTACCACGCAGATCCGGGGTGGCTCCCCCCGGGGTGAACGATCCGTTCGTTGTCAATGACGCGAGTGGCCGCGTGTGATGATCGCGACATTCGCGCCACGGGTAGCCTCGAAAATGTGAAGCAACCGTCACGGTTCTCTGAGGGGTCATAGCGGCAACTGGTCGGAACCACGCCCGGGGAACGCGATCTCGGTCACGGGCACGACGCTCGCAGTACGACGCAGTCGAGGTCAACCATCCCCGACCTCGAGGAGCCTTACTTATGACGCTCGTCGGAATCGCTCGCCCCTCTGTTTCGCCTGCGATCCCAGTTCGCCCCATGGCGGACTTGCGTGTCGGAGGCGAAGACCCCGCTCGCATCCGAGCCACGATCGCGCGGGCACCGCTGTTTGCCGCGCTCCCGATCTCGGCGATCGAGGATCTGACCGCCCGGATCGCGATCCGTAAAGTCGCGGTCGGTGCCGCGGTCGTGACCCAAGACGAGCCCGGCGACTCGATGTTCGTCATCATGTCCGGCCGCGTGAAGGTCGTGATGTTCGGTGAGAGCGGCCGTGAGGTCACGCTCTCGCTGCTGCGTGCCGGCGATTCGTTCGGCGAGATGTCGCTGTTCGACCAGGGGCCGCGCTCGGCGCACTGCCTCGCGATCGAGCCGACCACGCTGCTCGTGCTCTCCCGCGAGGACCTGATGCGCCACATGACGGCGCACCCGCGTACCGCGACAAATCTATTGGGCGAGATGGCTCGCCGGCTGCGCCGCGCCGATGAAACGATCGCGCAGCTCGCGCTGTGCGACGTGAACGAGCGGCTGATCCATCGCTTGGTCGGCCTTGCTCGCGAAGAAGGCGCATCGGGTCCCGATGGTCTCGTCGTTCGGCGCCGCCCGACGCAGCAAGAGCTCGCGAACATGATCGGCAGCTGCCGCGAGACGATCTCTCGCGCGTTCAACCAGCTCGCGCGCGATGGCCTGATCATCCCGCGCGGCCGGTCGCTGGTCGTGACGCCGGCTCTAATCGAGCGCGCCGAAAAGAAGAAGGCCGCATAACGGTTTTCCGGTGCGGATCGCGTAAATTCGCGCCAGTGGCCGAACGCGCGATGATCCGACGTACGCGAGTCGAAATCGACCTCGCGGCGATCATCGGCAACGCCCGCGTAGTTCGCGAGCTCGCCGCGACCGCGCTGTATGCGGTGGTCAAAGCCGATGGCTATGGTCATGGCGCGATCGAAGTCGCGCGAGCACTCGAGCGGGCGCGCGCCGCGGACGGCTTTTGTGTGAGCCTGGTCGAGGAGGGCGTCGCGCTGCGCGAAGCCGGCATCACCGCGCCCGTGCTGGTCATGGGCCCGAGTCAGCTCGGCGGCGAAGACGAGGTCGTCGCGAACCGGCTGACGCCCGTCGTGTCATCGCATGGCGAGGTCGCGGAGCTCGCGCAGGTCGCGCGGCGCCGTGGCGTGACGATCGAAGCGCACCTCAAGGTCGACACCGGCATGGGCCGGCTCGGCGCCGCGATCGGCGAGGCGCCCCAGCTCGTCGCCGCCGCCGCCCACAATGGCATCGCGATCGTCGGGCTGATGACCCACTTCGCGTGCGCCGATACCGATGACCCGGCGGATCCGGCGTCGATGACCCGCGAGCAGCTGCGGCGCTTCGCCGAGGCCGATCGCGCGGTGACCGCGGCCGGAGCTGCCCTGCGGATTCGTCACGCCGCGAACAGCTCGGGCGCGATGCTGTTCCCGGAGGCGCGGTTCGATCTCGTCCGCTGCGGCATCGCGATCTACGGCAACGCGTCGTGGGCGAGCGACGCGCGACTCGCCAAGCCGCGCCAGCAAGCGATGCGGCTGGTCACCGCGATCGCCGAGCTGCGCGCGATCAGCAAGGGCAGCTCGGTCGGCTATGGCGCGACCTGGCGAGCCGAGCGCGACAGCCGGATCGCGATCCTGCCGGTCGGCTATGCGGATGGCCTACCGCGGCGGGCGAGCGGCCATGCCCAGGTTGCGATCCGCGGCAAGCGCGTGCCGATCGTCGGGCTCGTCAGCATGGACATCGCGCTCGCGGATGTCACCGCGCTCGACGGCGTCACGGTCGGTGATGCCGCGGTGTTGCTCGGTCGCGCGAGCGATGGCGCGACGATCACGGCGGCCGAGTACGGCGGTTGGTCGGGCCTGTCCGAGTACGAGGTGACCTGCGGCATGAGCAAGCGCGTGCCCCGCACGTACGTCGGAGACGCGGCATGACCACGCCGACTACGCCGCCGCTGCCCACGGCCCATGCGCCGGATGAAGAGCCGACCCAGGTCAAGCCCGGAGGTCCGCCGCCGCCGCCGCCGCCGCCGCCCGACGACGACAGCGAGCCGAAGCTCACTATCCGCGGTGCGATCTGGGACGGCATCAAGGAAGCAGGCGCGCCGGTCGGCCGGTTCCTCGACATGGTCGGCGGCCACTTGATCCTGGTCGGCCGCGCGCTCGCGTGGCTGCCGCGCCGGCCGTTTCGGATGGGCAACTACCTCGACGGCGCCGAATATATCGGGTTCGGCAGCTTGCCGATCGTGCTGCTGGTCGGCGCGTTCACCGGCATGGTGTTGTCGCTGCAATCGGTCAACGCGTTCCGCCAGTTCGGCCTCGAGTCGTTCTCTGGCGGCACGACCGGCAAGGCGCTCGCGGTCGAGCTCGGGCCGGTGATGACGTCGTTGATGCTCGCAGGCCGCGCGGGCGCCGGCATCGCGACCGAGCTCGGCACGATGCGGATCACCGAGCAGATCGACGCGCTCGAATCGATGGCGGTCAATCCCATCCAGTTCCTCGTGCTCCCGCGGTTGATCTCCGCGATGGTCGTCGCACCGATCCTCGCGCTGCTGTTCTTCATCGTCGGGATGGGTGGCGCATACCTCGTCGCGGTCGTGCTGCTCCACGTCGATCAAGGCCAGTGGTACGCGAACTTCCAGAACATCGTCCACACCCAAGACGTCGTGCAGGGGCTGATCAAGGCCGTGTTCTTCGGCTTCATGGTCGCGCTCGTCGGTTGTTACCAGGGCTTTCACGCGACCGGCGGTGGTCGCGGCGTCGGGATCGGCACGACCCGAGCGGTCGTGATCGCGTCGGTATCGACGTTGGTCATGGACTACTTCCTGTCGGACATCTTGCTCACCCTCATGCCGAACGTGCGCGGCTGATGACCGAGATCAACGAGGTCATCGGCGACTCGCCGGCCGATCAGGTCGACCCGCGGTGGCACATTCGCGTCCGGCAGCTGACGAAGTCGTTCGGATCGAACGTCGTGCTCGACAAGCTCGATCTCGACATCGAGCGTTATAAGGTCAACGTCATCCTCGGCGCGTCGGGCGCCGGCAAGAGCGTCCTCATCAAGCACTTCATGTGCTTGCTGCGCCCAGATTCAGGCCACATCTGGGTCGACGGCACCGACGTGATGGCGCTGTCGCCGCAGGAGCTCGCGACGTTCCGCCGCAAGTTCGGCTTGGTGTTCCAGTTCGCGGCGTTGTTCGATTCGCTCAACGTCGAGGAGAACTGCGCGTTCCCGTTGCGCGAGCACACCAACAAGTCGAACTCCGAGATTCGAGCGATCGTCGCGGATCGGCTCGGCACGCTCGGCCTCGCCGGCACCCAGCGAAAATTTCCGGGCGAGCTGTCCGGTGGCATGCGCAAGCGCGTCGGCCTCGCGCGCGCCCTCGTGCTCGAGCCCGAGATCTTGATGTACGACGAGCCGACGACCGGGCTCGATCCCCTGGCGACCCGGAACGTCGACGAAATGATCCTGTCGACCTGCGAGCGTTATAAGGTGACCTCGGTGGTTATCTCGCACGACATGGCTTCCGTGTTCCGCATCGCGGATCGGATCGCGATGTTGCACAACAAGCGGATCCTCGTCGCCGCCCCGACCGATGCGATCGCGGCGAGCAGCGATCCGTACGTCTACGAATTCCTGCGCGCGTCCGGTGTGAGTGCGGTGCAAGAGGCCAGCAAAGAAGCCGGAGGCCGCTCGTGAAGCGGCTATCGGCCGGCGTCCGCGTTGCGGTGCTGTTCATTCTGCTCACGCTCGGCGGCTACATCGTATGGAAGAGCCTCGGCCAGAATCCCGCCGGCAAAGACGTGCAGATGCTGTTCGCGATGTTCCGCGACGCGTCGGGCTTGCCGAAAGGCAGCAAGGTCGTCGTCGCCGGTCTCGGCAAGGGCGAAGTCACCGAGCTGCAAGTCGTAGGTCGTTACGCGAAGGTCACGTTCAAGCTCAGCGACGACATCCCGGTGTGGACGAGTGCGGTCGTCATCAAGAAAGCGACGTCGCTGCTCGGTGAGAACTACCTCGAGATCGATCCGGGCGAGAAGACGCGGCAGGCGCCCGATGGCTCCGCGCGCACGTTTACGCGGCTCGGCAAGCCCTGCCCGGACTACGAATCCGAAGATGCCACCAAGCGCGACGCGTGCCGGCAAGTGCCGAACGTCGTCGAGGCGACGACGACCGATCAGCTGTTGCACCGCATCGAGCAGACGCTGCCGAATGTCGATCGCGTGCTCGAGAGCGTGCGCGATCTGTCCGAGGACATGCGCCGCGTCGTCAACGGGCCGCTGAACTCGGTCGCGCAACGCGTCGACGGCTTGGTCCAGCGCGAAGCCGGCAACGTGCAAGACATCATCGAGCGCGCCGATCGGTCGATGGCGCGGATCGAGCAGATCACGAACGACCTGCGCGACATCTCGAAGTCCGCCGACCCGCGGATCAAAGCGATGCTCGATAACCTCGACGCAGCGTCGGCCGATGCGAAGGATCTGGTCGCGACCGCGAAGTCCGAGCTCCAGCAAACCGGCAGCGCGTTGCGCAACAAGCTCGACAAGCTCGACGGCGTGATCGACAACACCCGCTCGATCACCCAGAAGATCGACGACGACAAAGGCACGCTCGGTCGACTCGTCAACGACCCGACGATCGCGGACAACGTCGAACAGATCACCGATGACGCGAAGGGCTTCCTCGGCACGCTGTTCACGATGAAGGCGTACGTCGGGCTGCGTAGCGAGTACGACATCAAGGCGCAGGGCCTCAATAACTACGTCACCGTCGAGCTCCACACGCGGCCCGACAAGTTCTACTTGATCGAGATCGAGAAGGGACCGCGCGGCAACTACCCCGATATCACGTTGACGTACGACCCGACCGTCGACCCGAACCACTGGATCCGCAAAGCCGTCATCTCCGACACCGTGCGGTTCACGTTCCAATTCGCGAAGCGGTTCCGCTGGCTGACCGTGCGTTACGGCATCAAAGAATCGACCGGTGGAATCGGCGCCGACGCGGACTTCAACTGGTGGGATCACGACCTCAAGTTCAGCGCCGACGTGTTCGACGCGAGCTGGGACACCTATCCGCGGGTCAAGCTCGCGGCGGCCTACGAGCTGTTCCGTCACGTCTATGTGCTCGGCGGTGTCGACGAGTTGCTCAACAAGCCGGCGACGCTACCGATCGCAAGCGGCGACTCGGGCGTACCGGTCGACTTCGGTACGTTCCACTACGGGCGGGACTACTTCTTCGGCGCGATGCTGAAGTTCAGCGACGAAGATCTCGCGGCGCTGCTGACGGTTGGCGGCTCGGCGCTTGCGGGCGCCGCCAAATAGCCGGCGGTGCGCGCCATCACTCGGTCGTGGTCAGCTCGAGGCGAATCGGCCGCCCAGTGCTCGTCGTCATGCGCGCGAGGTCGCCGCGTAGCTCGGTTCCCAGCCGCTGGACCGCTAACCCGATCGGGGCATCGAGCTCGAACTGGATCCGGCCAGAGAACGTCGGTTGGTGTAGCCAGCTGCGCAGCACCGTATCGACCGCATCGGGGATTGCCCGCTGGAGCTGATCGGCCGTGCCACCGCAAACGCCAACGACGACGCTGACCAACCCGGTCGCGGGATCACCGACAGCGCGCTGGACGAGGCGTGCTGGCGCGGGTGCGGCCACCGGCGTCGTAGCGCGAGTCGGATCGGCCACTCCGTCGCGTCCATCTAGCTGGCCGTCGACGACGCGGAACAGGTGACTCGCGATCGGCTCGTCGACGCCGCTTGCGAAGCGCTGCTGCACCAACGCTGAGAACGCTGCGCGCTCTTCGGTAGTGCGAAACGGTCGCGTAGCGAGCAGAAGGCCGCGGTGTGGGATAGCCGCAACGAGCTCGCGCGTGGCGAGGATCATGTGCGCGGAGCGCAGCTGGG
>CAZDGY010000082.1:0-13112 GCA_964504685.1 uncultured Kofleriaceae bacterium
CCGCCGGGCTCGGCGCGTCGTGCAGCGGCGAGCCCGATTGTGCGGTCGGCTTGTCGTGCGAGCTCGACGGCACGACGAACCTCAACGACAACATGCCGCAAACGCTGACCGCGAGCTGCGTCGCGGAGAACTCGGGCAGCCCAGACGGTTCGACCTGCGCCACCGACAACGAGTGTCGCAACGGGACGTGCGCGCTCGGCCACTGTGTCGACCTGTGCTCGCCGTCGAACAATTCGCGCGACTGCGCGATCGGCCAGACGTGCGCCGTGATCCCGCGGGTCGAAGCGAGCGGCTTGCCGTTCTGGGGCTGCATCCAAGCGACCGGCTCTTGGACGTGGCCGATCTCCGTCGACGGTCCAGAGGCCGACGTGCTGCTGCCGGTGCCGAGCCTCGCGTACAGCGTTGCGGTGTCGTTCCAGATCGACGACGACGCGCAGCAGGTGGGGGCGACGAAAGTCGTGTCACCGCTCCACACGCTGACCGGCGACTCCGAGGGCATCGTGCTCGTCGACGCGACCGCCGATTACTACTCGAACATCGTCCGCCACGCGCCCGGCTTCGGCCAATCGGTGCTCGCGATGCCGTCGTCGCCCACCTATCCGCTGTCGTCGTCGTCGCCTCCGCAGCCGCTGTTAGAGGGCGCGTACGCGCTGCACGTATCGTCGCTGCGCGCGCCGTTTCCGACCACGGTCGGCACCGAGACACCGAGGATGACCGCGGTGATCAAGCTCGATCACGGGGCGACGCTCGATCTCCATCTCCACTTCCTCAACTTCCAAGATCATCCGTGCTCGGCGCAGTTCGGCGGCGGCACGTTGAACGCGCAGCTCGCGCAGTCCGCCGCGTTCTTCCAGACCGACTTCTTGGGGACGCTGCGCAACGTACTCGCTCACGTCGGCCTCAACCTCGGTACGGTCGACTACGATGACCTGCTCGATCACCCCGAGCTCGACGGGCTCGACGTCTCGAACGCAGGGCAGCTCCTCGCGTTGGGCACGCACAGCATCGGCCTCGACGTGTTCTTCGTTCGCACGCTGTCGCCGATCGGGCTCGAAGCGTTCGGACCGAATCCCGGGCCCGGCGGGCTCGCCGGCACGGCGCAATCGGGCATCGTGATCGGCCTGGACACGTTGTGTTACCGATCGTGGGATCAGCTGTCGCGGCTCGTCGCGCACGAAGCGGCGCGCTACCTGGGGCTGTACGACAACCTCGAGCTCGACCTCGTCCACACGGATCCGATCGACGATAGCGACACGTCGAGCGCGAACCTCATGTACTTCTCGGAGTTCGGCGGCGACGACCTCAGCAGCGATCAAGGCGACATCCTCCGGCGCAGCGCGGTGCTGCGATGAGAGCGCGCAAGCTCCCGATGATCGTGCCGCTCGGCGCTGCCCTGATCTTCGTGACGATCGCGCATGGCACCGAGTCGCCGCCATTGCCGCAAGGCGTGCTCGACACGCTCGGCGCTCTCGACAGCGCACCGACGACGGTCGAGCTCAACGCCGCGTTCATGGGCTCAGCATCGACGACCGCGCAGTCGCTCGCCACGATCACCGCGGACACGACCAACGACATCGGCGTGCGGCTGCGCGCGATCCACGCGCTCGGTCAGTACTGCCCGCTGCCCGGCGATCCGCCGCCGTGCGCTGACACCGATCCGAGTCACGTCGCGTTGACCGACCTGATCACGACGCTCGGTGGCGAGAACCTACAGGCGAACGGCGGATCGGATCTGCTGTTGCTGCGCGCCGCGATCGAAACGCTCGGGCCGCTGCAAGTCAGCACTGACGCACCTGCGTTGGTGACGCTGCTCGATCACCCGAGCCGAGACATTCGCGCGAGCACCGCGAACGCGTTGCGCGACCTCTGCAACACCGACCAGGCGACTACCGACGCCCTGCGCACCCGGCTCGGGCACGAGACCGTCGACCAAGTGAAGCTCGCGATCACCGACGCGCTCAGCGTGCTCGGTGAATGCACCCCACCCTAAACGCGACCCCGATCACAACCACGCGGAATCATTTGGTTGTGCGCGGTGAAGATGGATCGTACAATTAACTTCAGGGCGGATGACGACGCGCGACAGCCACCGCGATCCGACGCAGTCGCTGTCCCTCGAGGCCGACGCGCTCGACGACGATCCGAACGAGCACCCGTAGCTCGCGGTCGGTACCGGCGACGAGCCAACACGCGTCGAGTCGCCGAGCGGCCGGCAGCGCCCGATCGTCGAGCGCGCACCGACGCGACCGCCGCCCAAACCGCGCGCTTCGACCGACGCCCCCGAAGATCGCATCGGCAACGTGCTCGGCAGCTATCGGCTCGGTGAGCTGCTCGGCAAAGGTGGCATGGGCTACGTGTACCGCGCCGAGCACATCAAGCTCGGCCGCGAAGTCGCGCTCAAGCTGCTGCGCGCCGATTACTCGCGCCGGCGCGACGCGGTGCTGCGGTTCTTCCAAGAGGCGAAGACGGTCAACCGCGTTCGCCACCGCAACATCGTCGACGTCACCGACTTCATCGAGCTCGACGACGGCACGACGTTCATCATCATGGAGCTGCTGCAGGGCCAGAGCCTCGGGCGCTGGGCGCGTACCGGGATCGATCTGCCGCGCGCGCTCGCGGTGCTCGTGCAGATCTGCGACGGGCTCGGCGCAGCGCACGCGGTCGGCGTCATTCATCGCGATCTCAAACCCGACAACGTGATCGTGGTGCCGACGTCCGACGGCGCGGAGCTCGTCAAGCTGCTCGACTTCGGCGTCGCGAAGCTCTTGAACCGGGACGACGAGGACGTCGGGTTTCAGACCGCCGCTGGCTCGGTGATCGGGACGCCGGCGTACATGTCACCAGAGCAAGCCGGCGGCATGGCCCTCGATCAGCGCTCCGACATCTATTCGATCGGCGCGATCATGTACGAGCTGTTTTGCGGCCAGCCGATGTTCAAAGGCCGATCGTTCGGCGAGTACGTCCGCAAGCACCTCACCGAGCACCCAGTGCCTCCGCGCCAGACTCAAGGTGGCCAGCACGTCGATGCGCGGCTCGAAGCGCTGATCATGCGCTGCCTCGCGAAAGATCCGGACCAGCGGTTCGGTCACATCCTCGAGCTGCGCGATGGCTTGCTCAACATGCTCGGGACGCCGATCGATACGCGGCCGCCGATCCACGCGGTGTCCGCCCAGCATCCGATGTTGCCGTCGAGCTTGCACGCATCGGCGCTCCATCCGTCGACCGGGTATCAGTCGATGTACGTCAGCCAAGCGACGCCGGCGCCACCACCGCCGACTCCGATGTGGATCTGGCTCGCCGGAGGTGCGGTCGCGGTCGCACTCGGCGTGACCGGCGCGGTGCTGTACGCGAGTCGAGGGGATTCGGCGCATGTGACGGCACCGGTGGCAGCGGTGGCGACGCCGACGCCGACGCCAGTGGCACCGACACCGACGCCAGTGGCACCGACGCCGACGCCGACGCCGACGCCGACGCCGACGCCGACGCCGACGCCGACGATGATCTCGCTGCGGTTTGACTCGTTGCCGAGTGGCGGTGTTTACGCAGATGGCCACTCGGCGGAGCTGTGCAAGACGCCGTGCTCGTTCGACGTCGACCTAAAGGACGGAGGTCCGACCGATCGCCGGACCTATGTCGTGCGCAGCGCCGGTTACGTCGACAAAGCGGTCGAGGTCGATCTGACCGCCGACAAGCATGCGTTCGCCATCACGCTCGATCGCGGCGCGGCCGAGGACGATCGCCCCAAGCCGCACCCGAGCGTCAGCCACCCGGTCGCCAAGGTGCACGACAAGAAGTCGAGCGCGGACAAGACCGACAAGGTCGTCGACAAACCCGCCGACAAACCCGCCGATAACAAGACCGACTCGAAACCGTCGGATAAGATCAATCCGGCCGATACGCTCGATCCGTTTCGTCGCCATCCGCAATGACTTCGCCGCTGTCTCGCCTCGTCGCCACGATCGTGCTGGTCCTTGCGGTCTCGGTCGTTCCCCGTGTGGTCCGCGCCGATGATCCGGCGACCCGCGCCTCGCGCCGTTACTTCGAGCGCGGTGAGAAGTTGTTCGCACTCGGTAAGTTCGACGAAGCTCTCGACGAATACCAGAAGGCGTTCGACGCCAAACCGATCCCTGACTTCCTGTTCAACATCGGCCAGTGCTATCGCAACCTCAACAACTACGATCAGGCGATCTTCAGCTTTCAGAAATATCTCAAGCTCGAGCCCGACGCGCCGAACAAAGACTCCGTGCTGCAGCTGATCGACGAGCTCGAGCAAAAGAAGCAACGAGCCGACGCGAGCAAGTTCGTCGTCACGCCGCACCCGATCGTCAAGGTCGAGACGAGTCCGCCGATCTACAAACGTTGGTGGTTCTGGACCGGGATCGGTGTCGTGGCGGCCGGCGCGACGATCGGGACCATCGAAGGCAGCAAGGCGAGCCCGCCCGCTACCGACCTCGGCAACGTGCCGTTCAAATGACCCGGCAGCTCGCACTCCTCGCGACGACCGCACTCGCTGCATGCGGCAGCGACACGTACGTGATCGTTACGGTCGATGCCCGCGCGGCGGTGCACGACGCGACCGCGCTGCAAGTCACGTTGACGAACGATTCGTCGACCCGAACCGACTCGCTCGACCTCGGCACTCACGGCTTTCCCGTCACGTTCAGCGTATCGGCGTCGGGGCGCAGCGGAGATCTCGGCATCGCTGTCACCGCGACCGACGAGAACATGCAACCGGTTGGCTCGGGCGCGGTAGCGACCACGTTCGGCGCGAAGACCGCAGGCGTCTTGCTCGACAGCGTCGATTTCGTCATCAACACCGAATACGCCGGTGATCAGTTCTTGTCCGATGACTTCGAGGCATCGGGCTATCAGCTCGCCGCGCTCGCCGACGGCACGTGGACCGCGGGCTTTCGGGATCAGTGCACCGAGTGCAACATCTTTGGCCGGCGGTTCGATTCGGCCGGGCATCCGCTGATGACCGTCGCCGCCGCCGGAACCGACCAGTTCCAGTTCAACTCGAACCTGACGCAGTCGACCGCGACGGTCGCGGTTGCCGCGAATGGGTCGACGACGATGGCGGTGTGGGACTATCTCGACGACACCAGCGTGAGCGGTGTCGCATGTCGATCGATCGACGAGAGCGGAACTCCGATCGCCGACGAGATCTCGCTCGCGACCGACCCGATGTTTACCGACGTCGTCTCGATCGCGGCGATGTCGAACGGCAACTTCGTCGTCGCATGGACCGGATCGCAGACGACAGACGACGCGGTCAAGACCGTAGTCGTGCAGCCCGACTGCTCACCGCTCGGTGGCGCGAGCACGGTCTCGACCGTGGTAGGCGATTTCGGCGGGGGCCAAGCCACGGTCGCCGCGAGCGGAGCAAACGTGATGTACGCGTGGCTCGTCAACACGACGATCGGAACGGCAGATGGCGCCGATGTTCACGTCCGCGTAGCAAACCTCAACGGCGTGTTCAGCGGTGTCGACACGACGCTGATCGATCACGACGCCTCGACTCAGAGCGGCGCAGTCCGCCTCGTGCCGGTGTCGACCGGCTTCGCGTTGTTCGTTCGCACCGCATCGATCGGCTTCATGGACGGCTCGGCCGGCACGATCGGGATGTACTTGCTCAACCCCGCGGGCCAAATCATGAGCGGTCCATCGCTCGTCACCGACCAAAGCAAGGGCGATAATACGAACGGCGACGAATCGTTCGGAGTGACCGCGCGCGCCGATGGTGCGCTGCTCGTGACCTGGCACGTGTGTCAGAACAGCGACTCGACTGACTGCGAAGTTTCCGGTCGGCTCATGCGACCGACCGGCTCACCCGTCGGCGACGTGTTCGTGATTCCGAATCCCGCGATCGCGAACGGCGCGCCAATCGGCGATCACACCCGGCCCTCCGCCGCCGCGCTGAGCGATTCGTTTGCGGTCGCGTGGAACGACACGAGCCATCAGCCGCCGGACGGTGTCGGCCAAGCGGTGCACGGCCGGATCATCTATCCGCCGTACGACGATGCGGAGTCGGTGATCGGCGCGCCGTGTGGTGGCGGTCAACCCGCGTGCGCTACCGGCCTCGCCTGCGCGCTCGGTACCGACAACATGAAGCGCTGCTTCGCCACGTGCGATCCGAGTGGCACCCCGCCGCTGTGCCCGGCCGGCGGCACGTGCGCGACCGCTGACACCGGCAGCGCCTGCGCCTACTAGTTGCTCCTAGTTGGGGACGCTGTCGCTTTTGTCAACCAACGCCCCGTCGGCGCCGCGCTGCGTCGAAAACCGACGCGCCCCGCTCGGCGCAAGTTGACAATAGCGACAGCGTCCCCACGAAACCTCAAGCGACTACCGTCGGTTACGGCGCGCGCGTTTCAGTGCAAGTTGACAATAGCGACAGCGTCCCTAGGGCTCTTCGTCGGAGCGATGGTCGATGCCGAGCGCTCGCATCTTCTTGTAGAGATGGCTGCGTTCGAGCTGGAGCTCACGCGCGGTGTTCGAGACGTGGTGATCGTTGGCTTCGAGCGCCGCGATGATGATGTCGCGCTCTGCCGCGGCGACCAGATCTTTGAACGGCGTGCCCCGCGCGAACTCGGCCTTCGTCGCTTTGACCCGCGGCAGCGCGTCGCCGACGTCGGCTTCGGTGATCACCTCTGCATCGCCAGTCAGGATCGCGAGGCGCTCGACGACGTTCTTGAGCTCTCGCACGTTGCCCGGCCACTCGTGCTGCATGATCAGCGTCATCGCCGACGACGCGACCTTCTTGCTGCGGCGATCGTTGTCGCTGCACACCTGCTCGAGAAAATGCTCGACCAACGTCGGAATGTCTTCGCGCCGAGCGCGCAGCGGCGGCAGCTCGATCGGCACGACGGCGAGGCGATAGAACAAGTCCTCGCGAAATCTCCCGGCCGCGATCTCCGTCGCCAGGTCTTTATTCGTCGCCGCGACAACGCGCACGTCGACCTTGATCGTCTCGCCACCGCCGACCCTCTCGAGCTCGTTCTCTTGCAGCACGCGCAGCACCTTCGCTTGCGCGCTCGGATTCATGTCGCCGACCTCGTCGAGGAACAGCGTGCCGCCGTCGGCGAGCTCGAACTTGCCGCGGCGCTGCTGGGTCGCGCCGGTGAACGCGCCCTTCTCGTGACCGAACAGCTCGCTCTCGATCAGCTCGGACGGAATCGCCGCGCAGTTGAGCTTGATGAACGGTCCATCGGCGCGCTTACTCCGCTCGTGGATCGCGCGTGCGACGAGCTCCTTGCCCGTGCCACTCTCGCCGGTGATCAGCACGCGGCCGGTCGTCGGCGCGGTCTTCGCGACCTTGTCGAAGATCGCGCGCATCGCCGGCGCCTTGCCGATCATCGCGAAATCGTCGAGTGCTCGCCCGCGCAGCCGCTGGTTCTCGCCGCGCAGCCGCGCAAAGCCGAGCGCGTTCTGTACCGTGATCAGTAGCTTGTCGCCGGACAACGGCTTCTCGATGAAGTCGTGCGCGCCGCCCTTGGTCGCCTGCACCGCGGTGTCGATCGTCGCGTTACCCGACATCATGACGACGACGGCCTCGGGCTTGGCCGCGCGCAGCTTCGGCAACACCTCGAGGCCGGTTTCGCCCGGCATCATCACGTCGAGCAGGATCAGATCGACGTCGTGCTCGACCAGTTTCGCGAGGCCGAGCGCCCCGTTGCCCGCGACCTCGACCTGGTAGCCCTCGAGCTCGAGCGAGCGCCGCACCGTGGTCAGGATGTTCGGCTCGTCGTCGATGACCAAGATGGTCGCGCGCGGCATCGCGACAAAGGGTAGCAGCAGTGCCCGGTGATTTGACTAACGTGCCGCGTCCATTTAGGTTTCACGCCATGGAAGATTCGGGACGATCCCGGTTTGCCGCGGTTGCGATGGCCGCGATCGGGGTCGTGCTCGCATTCGCGTTGGTCGGCTCGTGCGGTAGCAAGCCCAAGACCCCCGGCTGCAAAGCAGACAAGGACTGCAAGAACGGTCAGGTCTGTGCCGACAACCACTGCGTCGCGTGCAACGACGACTCGCAATGCGCGAAAGGTCAGCAGTGCAGCGCGAACGCGTGCGTCGCGAAGGCCGAGTGCGTCAACGATACGCAGTGTCCGAATGGCCAAGTGTGCGAGGCAGGCGCGTGCAAGCCGTGCGCGTCGAATTCCGAGTGCGGGCCCGGCGGCGTGTGCAACGCGGGCGCGTGCACCCACGGCAAGAAGTGCGCGAAGGATGACGAGTGCGCCGACGACGAAGACTGCGTCAACGGCTACTGCGTCAAAGCCGCGACCGGCTCGAACGTCGGCGCGACCTGTACGTTGCAGACGGTGTACTTCCAGTTCGACAATTCGGGCATTCAAGAGAGCGAGCGCGAGCGGCTCAACTCGAACGAGAAGTGCATCGAGACCGCGAAGGGCAAGAGCGTGTTGCTCGTCGGCCACACCGACGGCTCCGGCACCGAGGAGTACAATATCGCGCTGTCCGAGCGCCGCGCTCAATCCGTCGCGGACTACCTCGCTCGCCTCGGCACCGATCCTGCGCACATGCAGATCGTTCCGAAGGGCGAGACCGAGCCAACCGGCCTTGGCGACGACAAAGACCGTCGCGTGGAGTTCCAATGGCATTGAGCAAGCTGCTATTCGCTGCTGCGGTCGCGAGCTCCCTCGGTGGCTGCTTCTGGGTCACCACGAAGAGCGAAGGCGAGACGCTGCGCAAAGACGTCACGACGCTGCAAGGCCGGCTCGACGCGAAAGAGAAGACGCTCGACACCCAGATCGCACAGCTGCAATCGGTGCTCGACGATGCGACGAAGGTGTTGAAGCGCAACAGCGCGGACATCGGCGCCGACGTCGAGGGTTTGCGCTCCGACGTCCGCACCGCGAACGGCTTGGTCTCGACGATCAACAACTCGATCAACGAGCTGAAGACCGGGTTCGACCGCTATCGCAAAGACAACGATCAGCGACTCACCGATCTCGAGGGCCGGCTCGCGCAGATCGAGAGCGGCAAGCCGACCGCGAACAGCTCGCCCGATGATCTGTGGAAGCTCGGCAGCACGGCGTTCGACGCCGCTCGCTACAACGACGCGCTCGACATCTTCAAGCGGCTCGTTCAGTCGTTCCCGACGCACGCGAAAGCGGCGGATGCGCAGTACTTCCGCGGCCAGTGCTACACGAACATGAAGGACTACGACCACGCGATCGGCGCATACCAACAGCTGGTCGAGAAGTACCCCGACAGCTCGCTCGCCGACGACGGCTTGTACTTCGCAGCGCTCGCGGCCCAGCAGCTGAAGAACTGCACCGAAGCGCGGACGTACCTCGACGTGATCAGGACGAAGTATCCGAAGTCGAACGTGCTGAAGCAGGCCGCCGACCTCGACAAGACCATCAAAAAAGACCTGAAGAACAAAGCGAACTGCACGTCGTGAAGAAAAAAACTCATACCAAGTCGACCAAGACGCACAAGCGAGCCAGCGCGAGCAAATCTGCGACCGCGAAGAAGCCGGCCAAGCCTGCGAAGGCCGCGAAGAAGCCGACCAAGCCCGCGCGCGCCGCGAAGAAGCCGACCAAGCCGGCACGCGCCGCAAAGCCGGCGAAGTCTGCCGCCGCGAGCGTGCACCCGCACTTCGCGCAGCTGACCAAGGCGTTGCCGCCGGGGCGCCACGCGGATGGCTTGTTGCTGGTGACCAAGCCGGGCGCGCTCGACGCGGAGATGGCGGGATGGCTGATGGGCCAGACCGCGGGCCGGCGTTCGATCGGACGCACCGCGTTCGGCGATATCGTCGTGTTTCGCGACCTGCGCGAGCGGGCTCGCCAAGCCGGGCTGCCCGATGCCGACACCGCGTGCGATATCGCGATGGTTGATATCCACGACAAGCAGATGGCGGTGCTCGGCGATTCGGTGGCGGCGTTCCTCGCAGCGGTCGATCGCCACGACTGGCAGGAGGCGTTCTTACGCCGGTCGTTGTATCGCGACGCGAAAGCGCGGATCGGCAACTACACCGACGACGAATGCTTTTGCTTCGTTCCTGCGCTCGCCCTCGGCGGCAGTGGCGACGCCGAAAGCGTGGAGCGCGCGAACTGGCGCGTCCACCAAGACATCCTGCGCCAGCTCTGACCGCGCTACTTCGCGGTCGCGATCGCGATCTTCGTGATCCCGGCCTGACGTACGATGTCCATGACCTGGACGACGCGGCCGTGCGGGACTTTGGCGTCTGCGCGGATCTCGACCGTCGTGTCCTTCGCTTTGGCCACGAGCGCCTTGATCTCGGTCGCGAGCTCGGCGTCGGTGACCGGCTTGCCGTTCGCGCGCACGTCACCGGCGGCGGTGATGTCGATCGGGTAAGGATCATAGCCTGCCTTCGCGGGCTTCGGCGCGTCGGCATACGCGGCGAGTGGCGCCCCGGCGAGCACGAGCGCGACGAGCAGCCGATAGATCACTTGCCGCCGGCCTTCGTGAACTTGTCGAGCCCGTCGTCCTTGAGCTCGTAGTTCGGCGCCAGCTTCAGGTGGCACGAGTTGCAGCTATCGAGCTTGTGTTCCTTCTGGAACGTCTTCATCTGGATCTTCGCTTCGGCTTGGCCGCCCTTCGAGCACGCCGCCTTGACCATCTCGGTCTTGAATTCTTTGTGTACGCAGGGAGTCGGGCCACCGGCGCGAGCCGAGGTCGGCGACAGGGTCGCGAAGCCGATAGCGAGGACGAAAGCGGTGAGCGAAGCGAAGATTCCGAGCTTGGACATGGTGCTTCCTTTTAGATGCGCTGCCTTAGTACGGACGCAAACGCAGGGCGGATATTCACGGTCTAGCAGCCCCAAACATCGTCCTATAGTCGCGACTTGGAACGCAATATTGGAAGGTATGTTGTCGCCACGTACCGCGCGCGCCGCAGCCACGGGTACGGGCGGCGAAACGCACGGGCGGCGGCGGCCAAATCCCCGGCGCGATTGACACTCGAGATGGCGCAGATCGCGGCGACCCCGGTGGCGTAGACCTCGCGGGCGTGGCGCGGCGAAATGCCACCGATCGCGACGACCGGCACCCGCCCGGCGGCTCGAACCGCGGCACGAAGGTTCGCGAGGCCCTGCACCGGATCAGGATTCGTCTTAGTTGCCGTCGCGAACACCGGACCGTAGCCGAGGTAGTCGGCGCCACCGGCGACCGCGCGCGCGACTTGCTCGAGATCGTGAGTCGACACACCGATCCACAAGCGGTTGCCGACGAGCGCTCGCGCATCTGCGACCGGCACGTCGGTCTGGCCGAGATGGACGCCATCAGCGCCCACCGCGAGCGCGATATCGATCCGATCGTTGACGATCAGTTGCGCGCCCGCCGCGGTGCACACCCCGCGCGCCATCCGAGCGACGCGTGCGATGTCCTCGCCCGACGCCGGCTTCAACCGGACTTGCAACACGCGGGCGTGGCGCACCAGCTCGCGTGCGAGTCCCACATCGTCGCGATCGAGCACCGCATAGAAACCGCGCAGCGCCTTCACCGCATCTGCAGCTCGAGTTGCTCGAGCTCGCGCGCCTTGTCGCGGAGCTGGGCCGCGCGCTCGAACTCGAGATCGGCGGCGGCTTGACGCATCTCGCTGCGTAGCTTGTCGATCGCCGAGCGCAGCGTTCCGAGGTCGTCGATCTTTTTGAGATCGAGCCCGCCGAGCCGCGGACCGCGTTGGCCCTTCTTCGGCATCGGCTCGGCCGGCTGGATATCGAGGATCTTGCGGATCGCCGAACGCGGCGTGATCCCGTGCTCGAGATTGAACGCCGCTTGCACCGTCCGACGGCGCTCGGTGATGCCGACCGCGTCTTGGATCGAATCGGTCCGCTTGTCCGCGTAGAGCAACACCCGGCCGTTCAAGTTGCGCGCGGCGCGGCCGATCGTCTGGATCAGCGAGCGCGACGAGCGCAAGAAACCCTCTTTGTCGGCGTCGAGAATACCGACGAGCGACACCTCCGGAATGTCGAGGCCCTCGCGCAACAGGTTGATCCCGACGAGCACGTCGAACTCGCCGCGCCGCAAGTCGCGAATGATCTGGATCCGCTCGAGCGTGTCCACGTCGGAGTGCAGATACCGGACCTTGACTCCGATCTCTCGGTAGTACTCGGTCAGATCTTCGGCCATCCGCTTGGTCAGCGTCGTGACCAGCACCTTGTCGCCCTTCGCGGTGCGGTCGCGAATCTCGGCGAGCAGATCGTCGACTTGGTGTGCGACTGGACGAATCTCGACTTCGGGATCGAGCAGCCCGGTCGGCCGAATGATCTGTTCGACGACGATGCCCTTCGCTTGCTCGAGCTCCCACTCGGCCGGCGTCGCCGACACGTAGACGGTTTGCTTCGCGCGTTGCCGCCACTCGTCGAACCGCAACGGGCGATTGTCGAGCGCGCTGGGCAGCCGGAACCCGTACTCGACGAGCGTCTCCTTGCGCGAACGATCGCCGTTATACATCGAGCCGATCTGCGGCACGGTCTGATGCGACTCGTCGATGATCAGCAAGTAGTCATCCGGAAAGTAGTCCATCAGCGTCGGCGGCGGCTCGCCCGGCGCGCGCCCGGTCAGGTGACGCGAATAGTTCTCGATGCCGGAACAGAACCCCATCTGCTCGATCGCTTCGAGATCGTACATCGTGCGCTGTTCGAGGCGTTGCCGTTCGAGTAGCTTGCCGTCGCGCGACAGCTCTTCGAGGCGCCCCCTGAGCTCGGCGCGGATCGTCTCGCACGCTTTGCGCATCGTGTCGGCCGGAGTCGCGTAGTGCGACGCCGGGAAGATCACCGTGCGGTCGAGCGCGCGCTTGATCTTGCCGCGCAGCGGATCGATTTCGGCCATCGATTCGATCTGATCGCCGAACCATTCGACCCGAATCGCTGTCTCGGCTTCGTACGCGGGGAAGATCTCGACCGAGTCGCCGCGCACCCGGAATGTGCCGCGATGGAAGTCGACGTCGTTGCGCTCGTACTGTAGCTCGACCAGCCGGCGCAGCACGGTGTCGCGATCGATCGATGTGCCGGTGTCGAGCTCGCACGTCATCGAAGAATAGATGTCGCGAGAACCGATGCCGTAGATGGACGACACCGACGCCACGATGTTCACGTCGCGCCGCGACAACAGCGCGAACGTCGCGGCGTG
>CAZDGY010000083.1:0-13080 GCA_964504685.1 uncultured Kofleriaceae bacterium
TCGTCGAGAAGCCGCAAACTTAGTGGGAAACCGTCATGCGGGGGCTGCTGTATATCGCCTCCATTCTTGGAGCGAGCTGCGTGTCGTCGTCCGGCAACCGGACGGTCGGCCTGGTGTCGCCAACGCCCGAAGCGGGTGCGTCATCCGAGCATCTCGGCGCTCAGATCACGAGCATGACCGAGGCGCGTTGCCCGGTCGGCGAAGCCGCGGTCATCGCGATCGTCGATGGCCAAGAGCGTGGCGCGGTTTGCCCGACCGATGCGATCGCCCATCACATGACGATCGTCGATCTCACCGATGGCTGGACCCCCGCGCTGTTCGCGCCGACCGCCGACGGCCAAGTGCCGAGCTTTCACGCGAGCTACCTCGCGATCGCGAACGAGCGCGACGCGGCCGGCAAGAAGCTCGAAGGCGACGACGCGCTCGACGAGCTGTACGGCGTCGTGCCGGCACTCGCGATCGCGCGCGCGCGATTGGCCGATGATGCGCGGCATGCGTGTCACGCCGCGATCGACCCCGCGCCGATCGGCGCACTCGATTATCCGTACTCGCAAGATGACAAGGACGGCGTGCGTAACGCGGATCTCTGGCGCGCCGGTCTCGAAGCGCAACTCGAACGAGAACGCACGCGGCGGCAGCTTCCCGATCTCGCGGCCCTCGCGGCAGTGCCGCAATGGACTGCGAAAGTCGCGCAGTGGCAGAAGCTCGACACCGCGTATCAAGGGCTGGTCACCGCCGAGCGCGAGCTCCAATGTGAAGGCTGGCTCGGCAGCAAAGAGATCGACGGCAGCTTCACGTGGCGTACCGGCAACGCGGTCGAGATGTTCCAGCGCCGCAACTTCTTGATGCCGACCGAGCGGCTCGACGCCGAGACGCGCGAGGCGATGCAGCTCGATAGCCACGAGCTCGACTACCGGCTCGCACTGCGCATCCTGCGCGAGCGCGTCGCCGACGCGACCGGCCTGGTCGAAGACGGCACCGCCGGCCCGGGCCCGCAGCCGATCATGGGCCGCATGCTCGACCCGGCGGCGATGCGAACCGCGCGCGGTGGTTCGCCGCTGCCAGACGCTGCGCCCGATCTGATCGGCGCTGCGACCGAAGTCGCCGCGAAGCAACTGGGCTGGACGGGCCCTGCCGAAGTACGCGCGTTTCTCGAGCGGCACGCTGCCGGTGCGCGCTTCGCGATCGCGTTACCGCCGATCCCCGCGTACCACACGGCGCACATGGAGCTGTCGGCAGAAGTCGATCGCGGCGACGTGTTCTACGACGAAGAGCCGCCGCCGTTCCGCCGCATCGTCGCGCATCGCCCGACGCTGACGCTGTTCGCGACGATCAACGGCCAGAAGAAGCCGCTCGTGCGCTGGCCGACGACGATCGGCGGCTGGGCCGATGTCCGGTTGCCGGACGGCAGCCTCGTCCAGCGCTGGAAGGAATCCGAGGTCGGGCCGCGCGTGTGGCGCGACGTGTTCGCCGGCCCGACCTGGCTCGCGCCGCCGACCACGCCCGATCGCGAGCTGGTGAAGAATCTATGGAACGGCCACTGGGGCCTCAAGACCGAGGAGTTCGGTCCCGGCCCGCACGCGGCGTACGGCATGGTGCTGATCGAGATGCTGCAGGCGATCAAGCTCAAGGATGGGACCGAGCGACTCGATGACAACGGCATCGGCACGCACGGATCTGCGAGCGTGACGTCGATCGTCAACGGCACGAGTCACGGGTGTCATCGGCTGTACAACCAGCTCGCGGTCCGACTCGGCGACTTCTTGCTGCGCCACCGCGATCACATCGTGCGTGGCGAGCAGCCCGAGCAGTATCGCCGCTGGGTCCATCACAACGACGAGCTGTTCAAGGCCGCGATCGATACGCGGGGCTTTCTTTACGAGCTGACGCCGCCGGTCCCGGTCGTGGTCCTCAAGGGCAACATCATCTCGAAGCGCAAGGTTCCGCCGTTGCTCAGCGCGGCGGCGCGGCCGTAGCGGTCCCGAGCTGCGCGATCACATAGGCGTAGAGCCCGAGCGCGTCGAACGTCTGGCGCACGGTGACTCGCCAGCCGATCTGCGCGAAGTGATCGGCTTCGATCTCGGCGAGCGTCTCGCCCCAATACTGCGAGCTGACTGGCACGAGGCCGTCGTTCGCGCCGGCGACGCGGCGCAGATATGCGTGGGCGGGTGCGATCGCGAGCGGGATCGGCGTGCGCGGATCGCGCAACCCACCGACGACGCAGCCGTAGCGCACGCTCGGATCGTCGAGGACCTCCGCGTTGAACCGCTCGAGCGCCGAGGTCGTCAACCAATCGAGCGCGTGTAACGGCACACCGAGCCGCGCGATCGCTCGCCGGCCGACGCCAAGTGCGCCGTCGGTCGCGAGATCCGCGAGCGGCGTCCCGCGATGCGGCGTTCCGATCGTTACGAGCGACCGCACCCGACTCGCGAGCCCTAGCTTGGCCAGCGCGTAGCGCGCATCCAGCCCGCCGAGGCTGTGCGCGATGACGTCGACGCGCTCGTGCGGGAGCGCGGCGATCGCTTCGACGAGCAGGGCAGCGCGATCGGGCACCGAAGCCGCCGGCGGCAATCGCACCGCATGGGCGTCGCAACCGAGCGCGCCGAGGTGCGCGGCGAGCCCGCGAAAGTAGTGCAGCTTCGCTCCCGGCACGCCGATTCGATCGAAGCCGAACAGCCCGTGCACCAACACGACCGGGAGCGGCGCCGCGCGCGGTCCGGCTTCCGCCTTCGCCGCCACGCCGTCGAGCGGTGCGATGCCGCCGATCTCGGCGACCTCAACCGGCGCGATCGCCGGAGGCGCGGGAGCGCGGCGGCGCACGATCACCGCGACCAGCGCCAAGAGCACGAGCGCGGCGATCAGCACGATCGCGAGGCTGTTCACTCGCTCAGCATGGGCACGCCTGCGTCAACCCGCCGCAGGCGCCGTGCGGTGAATTGTCGCGACCGCCCAACCGCATCAACGTGCCGCACCATCGGCACCGACGACAGCGGCGATAACCAGCATCGTAACGGCCGTGATGCGACGCGATCACCGCGCAAGATCCGTTCGCGCAACCTTGCGAAATGCCCGCGAACTGTGGTGACTACGTGACGATGTTTCCGCGCGGGTCGAGTCGCACCTGAGCGAGCGGGGAACCCTATGTCCAGATTCGTATTTCCCGAGTGGACCGAAGAGCTCAAGAAGTGGATCAACCTCTTGGTCCTCGGTGCCCCTGTGTACCTCGTGGTGCTCATCGCATACGGCGTTACGCCGGAAGCGATTCGCATCGGCTATCAGCCCGATCAGCCAGTGCCGTACAGCCATGCGCTGCACGCCGGTGAGCTCGGCATCGATTGCCGGTACTGCCACACCACCGTCGAGCGCGCGGCGAAGGCTGCGGTCCCGCCGGCGGCGACCTGCATGAACTGCCATTCGCAGGTCAAGAAGGACTCCGACCTGTTGATCCCGGTGCGTAAGGCATACGCCGAGAACGACGCGGTCCACTGGACGCGGGTCCACAACCTGCCGGACTACGTCTACTTCAATCATATGGCGCACGTGAACGCGGCGATCGGCTGCGAGACTTGCCACGGCCGCATCGATCAGATGGTCAAGGTCTATCAGGCCAAGCCGCTGACGATGGGCTGGTGCATCGACTGTCACCGCAACCCGGAGCCGTTCCTGCGCGACCCGAAGAACGTCACGAAGATGGGCTACGACGACCCGACGTCGGACCCGCATCGTCTGCCCGGTGAAGGCCTCGATATCGCCGGCCGAAACCAGATCTTCTCGCCGAACGAAGATCCCGCCACTCGAACCCCGCGAGCGCCTCTCAACTGCTCGACCTGTCACCGCTGAGGAGCTGCGCATGTCCCAGCAAGACCACAACGATCACGACCATAGCCACGATGCCCCGCTCCCCGCGGAGCTGCCGCCGACGCCCGTCCACGGCTATTGGAAGTCGCTGGCCGAGCTAGATGGCAAGGCCGCCTGGCAGCTGCAACCGTCGCGCAAGGAGTTCGCCGACGGCATCGTCGATCGCCCCGCCGATCCGATGTCGCGCCGCAACTTCTTCCACTTGATGGGCGCGAGCATGGCGCTCGCCGGCGTCGGCGCTTGCCAGCGCTACGAGAAGGACGAGATCGTCCCACTCGCTCGCCGTCCCGAGGATCAGGTCCCCGGTACGACGCTGCAGTACGCCACCGCGTACGAGCTCGCTGGCGTCGGTCACTCGCTACTCGCGACCTCGTTCGAGGGTCGGCCGATTCATCTCGACGGCAACCCGGAGCACCCGTTCGCCGGCGGCGGCATCGTCCCCGGCACGAAGCGTCGCGCCGGTGCGCACACGTTCGTCCAGGCGTCGATCCTTCACCTCTACGATCCGGATCGCTCGCAGAACCCGACGAACAACAGCAAGGGCGCTTCGATGGAAGCGTTCCGCACCGCGTTGCCAGCGCTGCGCGACTCGCTGAAGACCGGCGGAGCCCACGTGCTCGCGGAAGCGTCGTCGTCGCCCACGCTACGCGCGCTCAAGCAGCGGCTGACCCAGCTGCAGGTCCAGTGGCACGAGTACGAGCCACTGTCGTGGGACAACGAGCGCACCGGCACGCGGCTCGCGTTCAACCGCCCGATGCGGCCGATCGCGCGCCTCGACAAGTGCAAGACGATCGTGACGCTCGACTGCGACTTGTTCGTCGAGCATCCGGCGTCGATGAAGTACAGCCGCGACTTCGCGCGCAGCCGTCGCGTGGACGGCTCGCTCGGCCTCGGTGCGATGAATCGCCTGTGGTCGATCGAAGCTACGTTCACGAACACCGGAGCGCTCGCGGACCATCGCTTGCCGATGCGCGCCGAGTTCGGCCTACCGTTCGCGATGGCACTCGACGCCGAGCTGTCGGGAGGCGCCGCCCCGTCGGCCGAGTTCCTCAAAGAGGACAAGGTCAGCGACTACCTCAAGCTGCTCGCGACCGAGCTCCGAGAGAACCACGGCACGTCGGTCATCATCGCGGGTCGGCGTCAGCCGCCCGAGGTCCACGCGCTCGTCGCGAAGCTCAACCAGACGATCGGCGCGCCCGGCGCGACGCTCGACTACTACGAAGATCCGGATCCGGATCGCGTCTCGCACCTGCAAGCGATCACGCAGCTCGGCAAGGAGATGAGCGCCGGCCGCGTTCAGACCCTGATCATCCTCGGCGGCAACCCGGTGTACGACGCGCCGGCCGACTTGGATTTCGCCGGCGGTCTCGCGAAGGTCGCCACGTCACTGCACCTGTCCGAGTACGACGACGAGACGTCGAAGAAGTGCACGTGGCACGTGCCGAAGGCGCACTTCCTCGAGGCGTGGGGCGACGTCGAGACCTGGGACGGCACGTTGACCGTCGCGCAGCCGTTGATCGCACCGCTGTTCGGGGGCGTGTCGTCGGCCGAGCTCGTGTCGCTGCTGCTCGGCGAAGAGAAGGGCGGCCTGGAGCTCGTGCGCACGGCACACAACGTGTCGGACCTCGACTGGAAGAAGCGCGTCCACGACGGTTTTGTCGCGGACAAGAAGCTCGCGACCGCGGCGGTTCAGGTCGGCGCGCTACCTGCGTTCCGCCCGAATACTAGCCAGCTGTCCGGCTCGAAGCGCGGTCCGAACGAGCTCGAGGTCGTCTTCCACTACTCGAGCTCGACCTACGACGGTCGGTTCGCGAACAACGCGTGGCTACAAGAGACCCCAGACTTCCTGACGAAGGTCACCTGGGACAACTACGCGCTCGTTTCGCCCGAGACCGCCGACACGCTCAAGCTCAAGAACGACACGATGATCACCATCAAGATCGGTGATCGCTCGGTCGACGTGTGCTGCTACACGATGCCGGGCCAGGCGCGCTACTCGATCGGGCTCGTGCTCGGTGGCGGTCGCACCGAAGCCGGTCACGTCGCGACCCATCCGCACAACGTGTCGAGTGCTGCTCCGCCGAAGCGCGTCGTCGGCTGGGATACCTACAAAGTCCGGACGACCGCGGGGTTCGATATCGCGACCGGTTGCTCGGTGACCGGTGGCGGTGCGCACTACGAGCTCGCCGACACTCAAGATCACTGGGACTACCGCCCGGGCTTGATCAAAGACGTTGGCGAGAAGGGCATCGAAGAGCGTTTGCCCGAGCTCGTACACGAGACCAGTGCGAGCAACTACGTCCAGAACCGCACGTGGAAAGCCGAAGAAGAGGCCGAGTTCTGGGACGACGTCGATCAGGAAGGCAAGCACAAGCTGCGCCACCTCTCGCTGTTCGAAGAGCACGAGTACGGCGGTCATCGCTGGGGCATGGCGATCGATCTCAACACGTGCACCGGCTGCAACGCGTGCATGATCGCGTGTCAGTCGGAGAACAACGTGCCGGTCGTCGGTCGCCAAGAGGTGATCAACAACCGCGAGATGAGCTGGATCCGGATCGACCGCTACTTCCAAGGCGATCCCGACGACCCGCATGTCGTGCATCAGCCCGTCGGCTGCCAGCAGTGCGAGAACGCGCCGTGCGAGCAGGTCTGCCCGGTCGGGGCTACGTCGCACTCCGACGAAGGCCTCAACGACATGGCCTACAACCGCTGCATCGGCACGCGCTACTGCGCGAACAACTGCCCGTACAAGGTGCGGCGGTTCAACTTCCTCGACTGGAACAAGGAGTTCCGCGAGGCGCGTTCGAAGGTCCGGCGGCTGCTGTTCAACCCGGACGTCACCGTTCGCATGCGCGGCGTGATGGAGAAGTGCACGTATTGCGTGCAGCGGATCCAGAACGCGAAGATCAAGGCGAAGGCCGAGATCCGCAGCGGCAAGCGCGCTGGCTCGGTCACCGGCCCGCTCATGGATGGCGAAGTCGAGACCGCGTGTCAGAGCGCGTGTCCGACCGAGGCGATCGTGTTCGGCGATCTCGAGGACAAGAACAGCCGCGTTTCGGTATTGCACGCCGACCGCCGCGGCTACGGCTTGCTGCCCGAGGTCTACACGAAGCCGCGGACGCGTTATCTCGCTCGCGTTCGCAACATCAGAACTCCCGATGGGACGAAGACTCCTGCGCCGGCTAACGAGGGTGGAGCGCCCAAATGAGCACTGCAGAGGTAACTGCTGATCACGGCGACGGGCCGGGCAAGGCACGCGAGACGTTCCGCGCGGTGACGCGCGATGTCTCGTGGGTTGCCGAGGCTCCCAAGCCACACAAGGCGTGGCTCGTCGCGCTCGCGGTCTCGATCGCGCTGTTCGGCATCGGCATCTACAGCATCTACAAGGTGGTGTGGACCGGCATCGGCGTTTGGGGCAACTCGAACACCGTCTGCTGGGCGTGGGACATCACGAACTTCGTCTGGTGGATCGGTATCGGTCACGCCGGCACGCTGATCTCCGCCGTGCTGTATCTGACGCGGCAACATTGGCGCGTCAGCATCAACCGATCGGCCGAAGCGATGACGATCTTCGCGGTCATGGCAGCCGGCTTGTTCCCGCTGCTCCACACCGGTCGACCGTGGTTCGCGTGGTGGATGATTCCACTGCCGAACGACATGGGCTCGTTATGGCCGCAGTTCCGCAGCCCGCTGATGTGGGACGTGTTTGCAGTCACGACGTACCTCACGACGTCGGTGCTGTTCTGGTTCATGGGCATGGTTCCAGACCTCGCGACGTTCCGCGATCGCAACGCGGCGAAGGGCAATAACCTCAAGGCCGCGATCTACGGCATGTTCGCCCTCGTTTGGCGCGGCTCGGCTCGCCAGTGGCACCGCTACGAGCGCGCGTACTTGATCCTCGCAGGTCTCGCAACCCCGCTGGTGTTCTCGGTCCACTCGGTCGTGTCGTTCGACTTCGCGACGTCGCAGCTGCCCGGTTGGCACACGACGATCTTCCCGCCGTACTTCGTCGCGGGCGCCATCTTCTCCGGCTTTGCGATGGTGCTCACGCTGATGCTGCCGCTGCGCTTCCTGTTCAACCTGCAGCACATCATCAAGCAGGCTCACATCCACGCGATGTGCAAGATCATGCTCGCGACCGGCATGATGGTCGGTCTCGCGTACGGCACCGAGTTCTTCGTCGCCTGGTACTCCGGCAACATCTACGAGCGGTTCGCGTTCGTCAGTCGCGCGTTCGGCCCGTTCTGGTGGGCGTACTTCTCGATGGTGAGCTGCAACGTGCTCATCCCGCAGTTCTTCTGGAGCAAGTGGATCAAGGATCACAACGTCGCGATCTGGATCCTCTGCATCTTCATCAACATCGGGATGTGGTTCGAGCGGTTCGTGATCATCGCGACTTCGCTCGCGCGTTCGTTCCTGCCGTCTGCGTGGAGCTACTACTCTCCGACCCGTTACGACGTCGGCGTATTCGTAGGCACGATCGGCATGTTCGCGATGTTCTTCCTGCTGTTCTTCCGGTTCCTCCCGGTCGTCGCGATGAGCGAGGTCAAGGGTGCGAGCCCAGAAGCCCACGCCGGCAAGGGAGGTCACTAAGATGTCGACCGACCACGATCACGACGACCACGCTCACGAAGCGCCGAGCGCCAATGGCCATGGCGAAGGCGAGCTCTACGGCATCCTCGCCGAGTACGACACGCCGGGCGAGCTAACCGAAGCCGCGCGACGCGTCCGCGATGCGGGCTACACCGACTTCGATTGCTACAGCCCGTTCCCGGTCCACGGCATCGATCCCGCGATGGGGATCAAGCGCACGATGCTGCCGCTCGTTATCTTCGCCGGCGGCACGGTCGGCGCGCTCAGCGGGCTCGCGCTGCAGTGGTACTGCAACACGTACTCGTGGGGCTGGAACATCTCGTGCAAGCCGTCTTGGTCGATTCCGGCGAACATCCCTATCGCGTACGAGCTCGCGATTCTGCTCGCCGTCTTCTGCTCGTTCTTCGGCATGTGGATGGCGAACAAGCTGCCGCAAGTCTGGCACCCGCTATTCCGCGTCGAGCGGTTCGGACGGGTCACCGACGACAGCTTCTTCCTCGGTATCGAAGCTAAGGACCGCCGGTTCGACGCCGAGAAGACGAAGAAGCTGCTCGAAGACGCGGGCGCTATCGCGATCGAGAACGTCCATCTCGACCCCGATCCGGCGCAGAAGACGATGCCGAAATGGATCAAGGCGTTGATCGTCGCGAGCACGGCGTTCGCGTTGGTCCCGTTTGCGATCGCGGCCAAGGCGCGCAACTCGCATTCGAGCGAGCCACACATCTACATCTTCCCCGACATGAACTGGCAGCCGAAGTACAAGTCCGACTCCGCGATGGACATGTTCCCCGACGGTCGCGCGAACCGCGGCGAGATCGAGGGCACGATCGCTCGCGGCTGGCTCGAGGAAGACACCGTGCTGTATCAGGGCCTCGAGAACGGCGAGTTCACGACCGGCTTCCCCAAGTTGCATGGCGATGGCAGCGCGTTCGTAGTCGACGAAGCGCTGCTGCAGCGCGGTCAGGCCCGCTACAACATCTACTGCACGCCGTGCCACGGTTACGACGGTCAAGGCAAAGGCATGGTGCCGACCCGCGTCAGCCAGAGCGGCGGGACGTGGAGCGTGCGCAACCTCGTCGAGACACCAGCGGCTGACGGCAAGGGCGGCGTCGTCGTCCAGATGCGGAACGGCCAGCTGTTCTACACGATCTCCCACGGCATGAACACGATGCAGGGTTACGCCGGCCAGATTCCTGTGGACGATCGGTGGGCGATCGTCGCTTACGTCCGCGCTCTCGAACGCTCGCAGATGGCGTCGAGCGCCACCGGCACCCAACCGTAGGTGGAAAGCGAACTCCTATGAGCCAACTAGAGAAAACGCTCCACCCCGACGAGAAGATCAAAGCCGGCAAGCTCGGCAGCAACATGGTGCGCCTCGGCATCGTGATCGCAGTAGCGTTCTTCACGATCTCGTTCGTGCTCGCGATGACCTCGAACGCGAGCGGCGGCCACGACAGCAAATGGGCGCGCTTCATGTACGCCTACGTCACCGGCTGGGCGTTCATCGTCACGATTCCGATCGGCATGTTGTGGCTCGTGCTGCTCCACCACCTATGTCGCGGTCGGTGGGCCACCGTCGTGCGCCGTGTCGCCGAAGCGATGACCGGCTCGTTCGCGGTGATCTGGGTCGCCGGCCTCGGCTTCATCATCCCGCTCGTCGCGGGCAAGACCGACCTCTACTACTGGGCGTACCTCGACCACGCAAAGTCTGCTGACCCGCAGCTGTTCGGCGTGCTCGGCAAGGTCAACCCGACGCTGCTGCACAAGCTCGGCTGGCTCGACCCGATGTTCTTCGCCGCGCGCTACGTCGTCTACGGCTTGATCTACATCGGCGTGTCGCACTACTTCGCGCGCAAGTCGCGGGAGCAAGACGACAGCGGCGATCCGAAGATCTCGACGACGCTGCGCATCGCGTCGGCGCCGGCGATGATCATCTACGCGTTCACGACCTGTGCGCTCGCGTTCGACATTCTGATGTCGCTATCGCCGAAGTGGTACTCGACGATCTACGGCGTCGGCTTCTGGGGCAGCGCGTGCGTCGCCGGCTTCTCGATGCTCGCGCTGATCGTGCTGTGGATCCAACGCACCGGGCGGCTCGTCCACTCGATCAACGAGGAGCACTACCACGACATCGGCAAGTGGATGTTCGCGTTCACGTTCTTCTGGGCATACACCGCGTTCTCGCAGTTCATGCTGCAGTGGTACGGCAACATGCCGGAGGAGACCGTCTGGTACAAGTACCGGATGTTCGGCGACTGGCAGTGGGTCTCCATTGCCATCCTCGTCGGCTACTGGGCGTTCCCGTTCATCTTCCTGATGTCGCGGTGGACCAAGCGGATCGTGCCGTCGCTCGTGTTCTTCGCGGTGTGGCAACTGCTGTTCCACTGGCTCGACCTGTACTGGAACGTGATGCCGAACTTCGATTGGACCGTGCACAACGGGCTCAACGAAGGTCCGCTCGTCGGCGACATCGCGACCCATCACGTCGGGTTCGCGCCGATCGACGTCACCGTGTGGATCGCGCTGATCGGCGTGCTGTTCATCGGCATCGGTCGCAATCTCAAGGGCAACCTCATCCCAGTGAAGGACCCGACGCTCGGGCTGTCGCTGGCGCACGAGCAGTTGTAGGCGAGGAGCAACATGTCAGGCCCCAAGCGCAACCCAGACCGGCTCAACACGATCGGCGTCGTCGTCGTCGGCATCTGCACTGCGGTGCTGGTCTACGTGACGATCGTCGCGCTCGAAGCGTTCTACGTGAACGACAGCTCGGAGATCCAATCGCAGCAGGACTACGGCGGCCAAGACCGCGACGCGATCGGCCACAAGGCCGACGAGATCCAGCACATCTCGGACAGCGGCCCGAACGCGAACGGCACGTTTCACATTCCGATCTCGGTCGCGCTCAAGCAGGTCGCCGACGTCGTGAAGTCGCCGGGCGCCGATCTGACGCACCTGGCCTCGGCGAGCTTTCCGTCGACGAAGGTGACTCGCAGCACCGACGGTTCGGACCTCAAGCCGGCGCCGACCAACGGCGCTGCTCCGACCGATGGCAGCGGAGCAGGGAGCGGTAGCGCAGCCGGAAGCGGTAGCGCGACGACTCCGGCGATGTTCCCGACCGGCACTGGAACCGGAACGCCGTCGGTACCCGGCGCGGGTGGTCCACCGACGACTCCGGCAGGCGCCGGATCGGCAGCAGCCAAAGGTCATGCGCCGTAGCCAGTTTTTGATCGCGGCCGCGAGCCTACTCGTCGCGGCGGCACCGGTGCTCGCGCATCCGGACGGCGAAGCTGCAGCCGATGACGACAGGATCGCGCCTCCACCGCCGACCTATCAGGCGAGCGCGGTCACGGTCGACGAGCAGCTCGGCGGGCTCGTACCACGCGATACGACGTTCGTGACGTCGGACGGCCAGAACGTCACGCTCGGCTCGGTGCTCGGCGGCGACATGCCGACGATCCTCACGTTCAACTACTCCGACTGTCCGCAGCTGTGTAGCTTGCAGCTCAACGGGCTGTTGGCGTCGCTGCCGCTCGTCGCGGTCAAGGCGCCGCCACCACCGGGCGGCACCGGCGAAGGCGATATCGGCTTTCAGATCGGCGCGCAGTTTCGGATCGTCACGATCGATCTCGAGCCGCACGAGCCGCTCTCGAAACTCGCTGCGATGAAGGCGCGTTACGTCGATCGCTTGCCCGAGGCGTCGCGCGAGCTCGCACGCACCGGCTGGACGTTCTTGTCCGCCAACGGCGATGCCGCGGCGATTCGTCGCGTCGCCGACGCGGTCGGCTTCCACTACACGTACATCAAGGAGCGCGCCGAGTGGGCTCACCCGGCAGCGCTGATCTTTCTCGACACCAAGGGCGCGGTGACTCGCTACGTGTACGGCATCCAGTTCAAGACCCCCGTCATGCGCGAATCGATCTTCAAGGCCGGTCTCTCCGAGCCGTCGACCGCGGACGGGTTCATGAATCGCTGCTACGACTACCATGCCGACGCGAACAGTCACACGCACGCCGGCGTGCTCGCGCTTCGGCTCGGCGCCGCGGGCTTCGTCGTGCTGCTCGTCGCCGGGCTTGGGCTCACTCGCGTCGTGAAGAAACATCGTCCGTCGTCGAGGCCCACACCGGGTTCCCGGCCGGGGGAGGTTCGGTCATGAAAGCTGTTGTACGTCGCCTTCTGTGGATCGCTCCTCTCACCGTCGCGCTCGCGCTGGTCGCGACCGCGCACGCACAACCCGTCGCGGCAAGTGCGGGCTCGGCGGATGCGGGCTCGGGCTCTGCGGTCGCCGCCGGCTCGGGCTCTGCGGATGCCGGCTCGGGCTCGGCAGTCGCGGCGGGCTCGGGCTCGGCAGCGCCAGCCGCGGCCGCAAAGGGGCCGATCGGTCCGGCTTGGTACGACGTCGAAGCGAATAAGCCCGTCGAGGAATACGGCACGTTCTGGATGCCGAAGGCGGTGAACGCCGAAGCCGACGACTCCGACATGATGTTCTACGCGGTCCTCGCGCTGTCGGTGTTCTTCTTCGTCGCGATCGCCGCGCTCGTCGTCTACTTCACATGGAAGTATCGCCATCGCCCGGGCCACAAGTCGGAGCCGTCGCCGTCGCACCACGACGTCCTCGAGATCACCTGGACC
>CAZDGY010000084.1:0-12990 GCA_964504685.1 uncultured Kofleriaceae bacterium
GGTTGCCGTCGAACCCACTCGCGCGCTCGACTTCCACGACCTGGCCGGTCTTGGGATCGAACACCTTCGAGTCGTCCCACTTGCCGTCGAAGTCGAAGTCGTCTTTTTCGTAGATCGGGTTGCCCTTGCGGTTGTACGCGACGACGTAGTCCTTCCGGCCGTCGTGATCGAAGTCGATCTGCTTGCAGGTCATGAACTCGACCTTCGTGCCGCCCTCGTCCTCGTTCTTGTAGAGGATCCACTCGTCCGGCTTGTTGTCGTGGTTCAGGTCGAACGTCACGACGTTCTTGCCGCTGGTGTCACACAGGGTCGGGTCGACGGCCGGGATGCTCGTGTCGAGCGAGCCATTCTTCGGAGGCGGCTTCGAGCCGCCGCCACAGGCCAACAACCCCGCTGCCAACACGACGAATTTCGAGAGCTTCGCTAGCACCAAGGCAGCGTAGACGGCCCGCCCGGGCCGTGCAAGCTGTTGACCCCCCGCATATGGTCACGTAGGGTCACGCCTGCCGTGGCGCGCAAGAAGATCTCGACGACGGTCTACATCACGCCCGAGCAAGACGCGCAGCTGAAGGCGTTGCACGACCGCACGAAGGTCCCGGTCGCCGAGTACATCCGCCAAGGCATCGATCTCGTGCTCGAGAAGTATCGCGATCAGCTCCCGGGGCAGGTGGACCTGCGGCTCGGGTCACGCTAACAACCTGGCGACCCTCCGCGATGTCCTTTCCTGCCGACCGGATCCGTAACTTTTCGATCATCGCGCATATCGATCACGGCAAGACCACGCTCGCGGATCGCATCCTCGAGGAGTGCGGCGCGGTGACCGCGCGTGAAGCGCAGGCGCAGATGCTCGACTCGATGGATCTCGAGCGCGAGCGCGGCATCACGATCAAAGCGCAGTCGGTTCAGCTCCACTACAAGGCAAACGACGGCCAGACGTATCAGTTCCACCTGATCGATACGCCCGGCCACGTCGACTTCCATTACGAAGTGTCGCGCTCGCTCGCGGCGTGCGAAGGCGCGCTGCTCGTGGTCGATGCCGCCCAGGGCGTCGAAGCGCAGACGCTCGCGAACGTCTACGTCGCGCTCGATAACAACCTCGACATCGTGCCGGTGCTCAACAAGATCGATCTGCCGGTCGCGCGACCCGATTGGGTGAAGCAACAGATCGAGGATACGATCGGGCTCGACGCGTCGGATGCGTTGCTCGTGTCGGCGAAGACCGGCGTCGGCGTGCGCGACATGCTCGAAGCGGTCGTCACGCGGATTCCACCGCCGGTCGCCGATCGCGAAGCGCCGCTGTCCGCGCTGATCTTCGACAGCTGGTACGACACGTTCCGCGGCGTTGTCGTGCTCGTGCGCGTGATGACCGGCACGATCAAGAAGGGCACGAAGCTCAAGTTCTGGAACACCGACGTCGTCTACGACTGCACGATGATCGCGGTCCGCCGCCCTGCGGTGTTCGAGATCGAGACGCTCGAGGCCGGCCAGGTCGGTATCCTCGCGGCGTCGATCAAAGACATCGCGCATGCGCGGGTCGGCGATACCGTGACCGATGCCGATCGGCCGTGTGCTGCGCCGCTGCCCGGGTTCAAGACGGTCAAGCCGATGGTGTTCGCGGGCTTGTTCCCGGTCGACGCGGCCGACTACCAAGATCTCAAGGATGCGCTCGGCAAGCTCGTGCTCAACGACGCGTCGGTGACGTACGAGCCCGAGACCTCGTCGGCGCTCGGCTTCGGGTTTCGCACGGGCTTTCTCGGCCTCCTCCACATGGAGATCATCCAGGAGCGGCTCGAGCGCGAGTTCAACCTGAATCTAATCACGACCGCGCCGAGCGTGCGCTATCGCGTGAAGTATCAGAACGGCGAGATCATCGAGCTCGACAACCCGGCGAAGGTCCCGGACCAGGGCAAGTACGACGCGATCGAAGAGCCGATCATCAACGCGACCGTGCACCTACCTCAGGACTACGTCGGCCCGATCATGCAGCTGTGTCAGGAGCGACGCGGTGTGCAACAGGGCTTGCATTACGATCCGGGCGGTCGCGTGCGCGTTGTGTACGAGATCCCACTGGCCGAGGTCGTGTTCGGGTTCTACGATCGGCTCAAGACGATGTCGCGCGGGTACGCGTCCTTGGATTACGAGCCGGCCGGCTATCGCGAGGCCGATCTGATCCGGCTCGACGTGCTGATCAACGGCGAGCGCGTCGATGCGCTGTCGATCGTCACCCACCGCGACAACTCGTATCACCGCGGCGTCGAGCTGTGCACGAAGATGAAGGACGTCGTGCCGCGTCAGATGTTCGACGTCGCGATCCAAGCGGCGATCGGCAGCCGCGTGATCGCGCGAACGACGGTCAAAGCCGCCCGCAAAGACGTGACCGCGAAGTGCTACGGCGGCGACATCACGCGCAAGAAGAAGCTGCTCGAGAAGCAAAAAGAGGGCAAGAAGCGGATGAAGGCGGTCGGCTCCGTCGAGCTCCCGCAAGAGGCGTTCTTGACCATCTTGAAGGTCGACTAGATGAGGGCCGCGAGTCTCGATGGCCGCGTGCGCAAGGAAGCGAAGCTGCTCGTTCGCGAAGCGCGCACCGCATTGAGCGTGAAGAAGGGCCTGCGCGGCAGGGGCGGCGATCTCGAGACCGTGACCGCGGACGTCGAGAAGGCGCTCGCCGCGAACGATCTCGGCCGCGTGCGCGCCGCACTGCCGGCGCTCGACACGCTCGTCGACGAGCTGGTCAAGCGCGCACCGAAGTCGACGACGCGCGACTACATCGAATCGATCGGGATGGCGGTGTTGATCGCGCTCGGGCTGCGCGCGTTCGTGATCGAAGCGTTCAAGATCCCGTCGAGCTCGATGTATCCGACGCTCGAGATCGGCGATCACATCTTCGTCAACAAGTTCATCTACGGCATGCGCGTGCCGTACACGAATACGAAGTTCTTCGAATGGCGTGGCCCGGAGCGCGGCGAAGTGATCGTGTTCATCTATCCGTGCAACCCGGACCGCGACTACATCAAGCGCGTGATCGCGACCGAAGGCCAGAGCGTCGAAGTTCGCTGCAACGTCGTCTACGTCGACGGCGTCGCGGTTCCGAACAAGGAGATCGAAGACTCGAGCACCTGCGAGTTCGACGATCTGCCCGAGGGCGCGACCGAATGGGTGCCTACGCGTTGCTCGCGCTACCAAGAGACGGTTGGCGATCGCGTGTACTCGACGTTCCAAGATCCGCAGCGACCCGCACGCGATCGCGAGATCCTGGCCGGCACGTACACGACAAGCGCGCCGCACGACTTCCCGCCGCTCGGCGGTGGCGCGTTCATGCCGAACTGCGCGCAGGCGGCGAACGATGCGATTCCAGGGATCGAAAAGACGCAGACCTTCGGCAAGCTCGCCGAGACCAAGAAGCCCACTGAAGCGACTGCGTGCCAGACCCAAACGCACTACATCGTGCCGCCGCACCACGTGTTCGTGATGGGTGACAACCGGTTCAACTCGAACGACTCGCGCGTGTGGGGCTCGGTGCCGGTCGACAACATCAAGGGCAAGGCGATGTTCTTGTGGCTGTCGTACGGCAAGCACTGGTACTCGATCCGGTGGAATCGGATCGGCGACTTCGTCGACTGAGGGTTCCGGTGGCGCGCGGCTGTGCGTCGGGTTTGCGCGTCGGGTTCATTCGACGGCAGTATGTCCCGACACGTTGTGCGCCTATCGCCCGTGAGAGGCGTGTTAGCTTCCTGTCGCAGACATGGCGAAGCGCTGCCCGAGCTGCAACCTCGTCAACCCCGACAGAGCCGTGCGCTGCGATTGCGGGCGGTCGTTCGTCGACGGATCGATGGCCGCACGGCTCGTTCTCGCGGCGACCAGACCGAAGCTCGATCGTTTCAGCCGCCGGAGCCTGTGGTTGTTCTGGGGAGCGGTTGCGGTTCTGCTTGGATGTCTGATCGCGCTGAAGCTCGGCGCGAACGGTGTCGCCGTAGGAGCGATCGCGATCGGCGCGGTGCTCGTGAAGGGCGGTGTGCTGATCGCCGTTAAGATCCGCAGCGGGTGAGCAGTCGCGCGAGCGGTCACGGACCCGATCAATTCGCTACTGCTTCTTCGCCGGCTTATCGAGCTGCACGAAACAGGTCTTGAGCGCGTCGCCGACCGCAACTTCAGCTGCGGAGTCCCAGGCGTAGTCGCGGTCCTTGTCGCGGATCTTCATCCCGACCTCTTGCTTGACCGTCGCTTGACCGTCGCCGGTGAAGCCCATCGTCCGGCCGGGAACGGTCTCGCCGAGCATGTGGATCGCGATGTGGACATCGAGCCGCTGGGTATTCGGTTTGTCGCTGATCGGTTCGATCGTCTCGGAGGCTTCGGTGATCTCGACGGTGACGAGATACGAGCCGGACAACCCCTTCTGCACGAGGAACTTGCGGTACGCGTCGGCGTTCTTGGCATCGGGCGCGCCGTCGAGCACCGCGACGAGCTGCGGGTTCGACTCGAAGGCCTTCGTGACCTGGGCCTGGACCCTAGGTTGCGCGATCTTGGCGACCTCGGGCTTGACCTCTGGCTTGGGGGTCAGCGCGATCAGCTCGAAGTGGTACTTCTTCGCTTTGGGAGCGGCGAGGGCAGTCGCGGACAGCACGCATAGCCCGAGCGCGCATAACGCGAGGCGCTTCATGGTGCGCATCATGCCTCAATCGACGCTGCGTGCTAGTTTTGATTCAGATGACGCGGCCGCGCTGGCACGACGTAGCGATTGCCGTCGCGATTGCCGCGCTGCTCGTCGTCGGGGTATGGGCGATGTGGTGGGACGATGTGCGGGACGCGCTTCACCTCGGTCCCGGCAGCGGATCTGGCGGATCGCCGACGGATCCGGCGGGCGCACGTTCTGGTCAGACATAGCCCCGCGAACTTGACCGTGATTGCCAGAGCTTAGTACGGTTCCTAGGGGGAACCGTACAGCGGCCCTCAGGAGCGCATGTTCACCATACTCATTCAGGAAAAAGGCGGCGAACAGCGCCGCATGGTGTTCAACAAGCCTGAGGTCACTATTGGCCGCGTTCAAGGCAACGACATCGTGCTGCCGAAGGGCAACGTCTCGAAGCGCCACGCGCGCATCGTGCTCAAAGACGGCAAGTTCATCATCGTCGATCTCAAGAGCACGAACGGCACGTACGTCAACGGTCGCAAGATCACGAGCCCGCTCGTCGTTAAAGACTCTGACAAGATCTACATCGGTGACTTCATCGTCGGCGTCGATGAAGCGGGAGCAGAGGGCGACGGCCCATCGGAGACCACGACCTCGCCGCCCGGGCCGAACAATGCGCCGCAGCATCTCGATGGGCGTCCGCCGCGTCCGACCGAAGCGGCGGCGATGCCGATGCCCATGCCCATGGGCAACCCGATGGGCAACGATCGGATGCAGCCCGAGCCGCCGCCGCCGATGGCGCCGCCGCCTCCCGCGTTCAATCCAGGTCCGGGCCCGGGGCCGGGACAAGGCCAGACGCTACGTCCCGGACCGCCGCGTCCGGCGCCGGTGCCGAATCCTCCGGTGCGCGAGCCCTCGATGCCGCCGATCGCCGGGCCATCGCAAGGTCGGCCGATGGGTGGCCGGCCCGGTGGCACGATGCCGCCGCCGCTCGTACCGCCGATCCCGGCGCCGATCGCACCGGCTCCGCAGCCGACGATGGCCGAGCCGCAGTTCTCTCCGCAGCCCGCGCCGTTTTCGGCGCCGCAGCAGCCTGCGCCGTTTTCGGCACCGCAACAGCCGGCTCCGATGCCGATGCCGATGCCGATGCCGATGCCAGCTCCGACCCCGCCGCCGGCGGCTCCGGTCGCGCAGCCCGCGCCGATCGTCGCGCCTGCGCCGGTCGTGCCGTTGCCGACGGGACAGGGCCAGCAACCCGCTCGCGGCCGCCTCGTCGGCGCCGGCGCGCGCAAGGTCGTCGGTCGGTCGTTGCCGACCAAGAGCAAGCGCGGGGTCCATCTCGAGCCGCTCGATCCGAAGATCGTCAAGATGCTCGATCTGCAGTCGACGATTCTCGAGCGACTGCGCACGAAGCTCGATCTCGACAAAGTGCCGGCCGATCGCCTGCACGAAGAGGATCTGTGGCAGCGCGCCGAGCGCGCGACGATCGACCTCGTCGAGACGCTCGAAGGCTCGGGCGAGCTCCCGAAGTACATCGATCAGGACACGTTGATCAAAGAGACGCTCAACGAGGCGCTCGCGCTCGGACCGCTCGAGGATCTGTTCGCCGACGAGAAGGTCGACGAGATCATCATCGATCGCCGCGATCGCGTCGTCGTCGGCAAGGACGGCGCACTGCGCGGATCGGGCAAGGCGTTCTCGAGCGACGAGACGTTCGAGCGCGTCGTCAAGCGGCTGGTCGCCGAGGCCGGCGCGGTGCTCGACGACACCCATCCGATCGTCGACCTGCGCATGCGCGATGGCACGCGGCTGACCGCGGCGCTCGCACCGGTCGCGACCCGCGGCGCTTGCCTCGTGCTGAAGAAGCCGCCGACGCAGATGCCGACGCTCGCCGATCTCGTCGCGCAGAACGCATTGTCGAGCGGGATGGCTGATTTCCTGGCGACCTGTGTCGCCGCGCGCCGCAACGTGTTGGTGTGTGGCGGACCGGGGTCGGGCAAGACGCAGCTGATTTCTGCGCTCGCGGCGGCCTCGCCCGCAGGCGAGCGCGTCGTGTCGGTCGAAGAGATCTCGGAGCTCGCCATCGCTCGCGACGAGTGGGTTCAGCTCGAAGCGCGTCCAGCAACGCCGCGTTCGCCCGAGATCGAGATGGGGCAGCTGATCGACACCGCGCTGCGGCTGTTGCCGGACCGCATCGTGATCGGTGATGTGCGCGGCGCCGAAGCGATGACCGTGGTGACCGCGTTGACCTCCGTGGTCGACGGCGCAGTCGTCGGCGTCGTGGGCGAGGGCGCGAGCTCGGCGCTCAACCGGCTCGTGAACTTGGTGCGGATCACGCAACCCGCCACCGGTGATATCGGTGCCACCCGCGAGCTCGTCGCATCGGCGTTCGAGATCGTGCTGCATGTCGCGCGGAGCTCCGACGGCGCGATCAAGGTGCACTCGGTCGAAGAGGTGGTCGGCACGACCGACGTGGGCTTCGAGACCCAGGTCGTGTTCCAAATCAAGGACGGCGGATTCGCCGCGACTGGCACTGTGCCTCGGTTCTATGGCGATCTAGCGGCGCGCGGGATTCCGGCTGATCAAGCCGTGTTTCGTTAACGCGGCGCTAACCTGGCCTGGCGTTAGCCTGGCGCAAGCGTTCCCACGATACGCCGCCGGCAGCGGACTAGGGTGAGGGAATCGGCCCGCCGTCCCACGTGACATCGAATCCGCAGATCGTCCCGGCGAGGTCGATATCACCGTAGGTAACCAGCTCCGCGTAGCAGGTTTCGCCGGTCGCAGCGTCCGAGAACGACGACCACGACAGGCTGCCTCCGAAGCGCGCCACCGCGTTCCCGGTTGGTTGCGAAGGGTCCGCCGGGACATCGTACGTGCCGTTTCCGTCGAGGAAACCGTCGAGGGTCAGACCGTCGATCGTGCCGGTCTGGTCCGTGACACACGCGTTCAACATGACCTGCAGCTGCCCGGTCATGGCGACCTTGGTTAGATCTTGGGGATCGGGGCTGGTGGTCGTTTCGACGAACAAACCTGCGTCGACTTGGCCACTGCTGCACGATAGCCCGGTGCCTACTTGGGAACCCGGCGTAGCCCATGCTCCAAGCCCCCAGGTCGCTCTGCCGATCAGCGTCGCGATCGCGTTGGCGTCAGCCTGATGCAGCTCGAGCGGTGTGGGTGTCATCTCCGGAGAACCCGGCGGAGCAACGCACGCGAACAAAAGGACCAAGCACGAGGTTCGGACGATCCACATTTGCCGAGGATAGAGCGGACCGAATCGTCGGAGAACGTCAGGGCCCGTCGGCGCGGATACAAATCTGTTACGTTCTCGCTCTGCCCTGAAGCCACTTCCTCTTCACGATCTTGGCGGGTCGAGCTGCTTCGCGAGATCGAGGACCTCTAGATCGCGCGGCCACACCGCGCGGAGCAACGCGATCAAGCCTTCGGCCGAGGCGCGATCGCCAGCCGCTAGCGATTCGCGCGCGCCGCTGAGCTGCGCTTGCTTGAGGGTCGGCGCGAGCAACGAGACCTTCGTCGCGGCTTCGGCGCGGACCAGCTCGTCGCTACCGCGCACCGCGAGCCGAGCGAGCTGCGCCCAGAAGTACCCGGCTTGCGGGTGGCCGAGGCCCTCGGCGGCATCGGCGGCCATTCGCGCTTCATCGATCGCGGTGGACATCTCGCCGATCTTCTCGGAGATCCGCGCGAGATCGAGCCACGCCCAGGCCATCGCGGGATCGTCGGCGACGACTTGCTCGAGCATATCGCGCGCGTTCTCGGCGGCGCCTTGCTCGACGAGCACGTGCGCGAGTCGCCAGCGTGGTCCGGGGGCGCCTTGGTCGCGCTTGAGCTGCGCACGCAACCGCTTCTCTCGCATCGCGAGCAAGATCTCGCCGTCATCGTCGAACACGTCGTCGGCGAACTCGCCGTCGTGATCGAACAGCATCGCTTGCGAGTCGACTGCTCCGGCGAGCCAGCGATCGAGCCGAGTCGCTTCGCACACCGCATCGTCGATCGAGGCGTCGCTGCGCCACACGCGGCCTCGGACGTCGAGTGCGATCGCATCGCCCTCCCACGTCGCGAACCGCCATCGGCCATCTTCGAGCACGACCTCGGCCGCAGCTGCGATCTCGATGCTATCGCCGTAGATCCGCGCGCCATCGCAGCGGGCGTACAGCTCGATCAACGTCTCGGGCAGCCCGGCCGGCAGCTCGGGGTTTGGCGGCGCGACGTCGTGCAATCCGGGCGGGGCGGCGTCGAGCGACGCGAACAGGCGATCGATCGGATCGCCGAAGTCTTGATCCCGGCGCTTGGCCATCGCGGTTAGTGCACCAGCGGCATCGAACCGATCGCGACCAGCGCCTCGCCATTCGGATCGGCGCCGCGAAACACCGCGACGACGCGCGCGCCGGTTGCCGGTTGCGGAACGCGGGCGAGCGGCGGCGGCAGCGCTGGCGTTGCCACGCCTGCGAGCGGCGAGCCCGCTGGCGGCGCGTGAATCGCGACCGCGGGGCCGATCGGCGAGCGCACGCCGCGATCGTCTTCGACGTAAAACTGGAGCGTGCCCTCGCCGAGGCCGTTCGCGGTCACCGTGATCGCTCCCTGGAACGCGTTGAGCGTGAGCTCGCCGCGCAACAGGTAGTCGAGCAGACCCGCTTCGTAGCTCGAGACCTCCGGCAAGATCGCGGCGACCTCTTCGAGCATGCAGTCGTCGTCGAGCGAGAACGACACCCGGCTATGCTCGACCTTGTAGCGCGCGAGGCAGACGCCTGCGGAGTTGACCAGCTTCGCGCCATCGTCGCGGCTCGCCGCCATCAAGTTGAGCTTCTTCGGCAACGCCGGCAGCGGGCGCGCGAGCTCGGGAACTTCGTTGCCGCCGACGCGCGCGTCGCTCGGCAGCGTGTGCGGCGAGAAGTAGCTGCGCGAGATCACGTCGGCCAAGCCCGAGCCGTCTTTCGCGGTGTAATAGTCGCGCAAGTGCGTGCGCGTGATCGGGCGCGTTGGCGCCGGGATACCGAGCCGGCCGTACGCGAGCGCGGCGATGCGCTCGAATCGCGAGCCGAGATCTTCGGGGCCGCCGCCGAGGGAATCGAGATGCGCCGCTTCGTCGCCGCGCACTCGCGACGGCGAGCCGAGATCGCCGAGCACGTGCATCATCGCACCGGCGGCGAGCAACGCAGCCGCGAGATGGCGCGAACGCTCGCCCGGCGACGGCGCGGACGCTGCCTTCGCGTAGTGCTCCACGAAAGCGCCCAGGCCCATCGGATTGTCGTTCGCCACGACCCAGTCGGGGGCGGGCATGCCGTGTGCGGGCAACGTCGCGCGGAACGCCGCGGCGATCGACGCGATCACGCCGCGGTCGGGGCGCTCCCAGCCTTTGCCGGTGGCCGGATCGAAGAAGTGATTCGCGCCAAAGGCTGCGCGGATGTCGGCGAGCGCGGCGCCGGCGGCGATCCACGCGAGCGCGGTTTGGCGGCCGCGCGCATCCGGGACGATGCCCTGCGCCGGCGACAACAAGTGGAGATCGTCGAGGAGCGCGTGTGCGTCGGCCGGCGGAATCGTCAGCTGCTCGAACAGGCCGCCACTAAAGCCGAGCGTGACGATCCGGCGATGCAGCTTCGAGCCGAGCGCGGCCTGTTCGGCGAGGCCGGCCTGGGTGGTTTCGGCCTCCCACGCCGACGCGCGCTGCGGTAGGGCGCACACCAACGCGAACAGTCCGACAGCGGCTCCGTGCTTCACGGCTTCGAGCTCCCGGGCGCCGGCATCATCTGCTTGAGCCGTGCGTACACCGTGTTCGCGAGGGACGTCGCGTCGTCGGCGGTGACGCATTGGCTCGTCCCGCAGGTCAAGAGCACGACGACGCCGTGCGGAACGTCGACAAAGCCGATGCCGCGAATGTCGGCCTCGGTCGCGAGGAACGATCGGCTCGCGATGTCGTCTTTCTCGGCGACGCCAGGCAGCGATCCGAGCAGTCCGTCGTATTGCTCCTGCGCCTTGACTGGCTCGAGCCGCCATACGCGAAGCGCGACGTCCCACGTCTCGGGCCGGGCGAGCGCTTTGAAGTGCTGCGACGAATAGGTCGCGGTATCGGGCTCGTCGGACAACGGGCCGGTCTCGAACACGCCGTCGTACTTCGTGCGCTTCTTGATGTCGGCCTCGGTCAACAGCTGCGCCGCGACGATGAACGGCCCTTCGCCGCGACCCGGGCGGATATCGTCGGTGCTCGACCGCTTGCCCTCGAGCTCCGCGCTCGCGTCGGACAGCTCCCAGCTGGTCAGCGCGGCAACCGCGGTGCCGCCGCCGACGAACCGCAGGTGGCGGGCGTGCGATAGCTCGTTGCGCCAGCGCTCGAGCAGGACTTGGTTATCGGTCTGCGCGAAGTCCATCCGCGGCCCGAGGTCGGTAAACCGGCGATCGCTGCGATACGCGACGAACCCGCGCTTGTAGATGAGGACGGTGAAGTCAGCGACCCGGGCACCTGCCGGCAGGGCCGCGACCACCGGCACCTTGTAGTTGCCACCGGCATCGGTCGATCCGACGAATTCGCGCGCACCGGCCGGCTCGACCAGCGCGCTACCGCGCTCGAACGACCACGCGGCGTAGACCAGCGCGCCGGCGATCGGCGCGTGCGTCGTGGCGTCGACGACTCGGCCGGTAAATGGACCGCGCAGCGAGCCGGGCTCTGCGGCATCCGGCCGGACCCTGAACGGGGCGGTGCGAATCGCGGTGTCGACGCACCCCGAGCCTGCCGCCAGGGCGAGCGCGATCAACAGCGTCGGAAACATGCGCGCCACGGGCCGGAGCCGCCTTAGCAAGTCGCTTCGGGCGTTGCAAACCCGGGCACCAAGAACCGGCCCAGCGCCATTCCCGATCGCCGGCCTTGCTGCGAGACTTACGGACAGAGGGGTTTGATGCGCTGTTCTGTCTGTGGCCACGAAAGCCCGCCTGGGTCGTCGTTCTGCCTCAACTGCGGCAGTGCTCTGGCGCAGACTCCCGTCGCTGGGTCGGGGTTGCCCGTGATCTGCTCGGTGTGCCGCGGTGAGAACCCGATCGGCATGAAGTTCTGCCGCTCGTGCGGAACGAGCCTCGGCCAAACGACGCCGGGATCGCCTGCGATGGCGGGCGGTGCTCCGATGATGGGGGCGCCGCTCGGTGGGGCACCGATGATGCAGCCGCCGCCGATGGCTCAACCGATGTCGGCACCCGCGATCGCGCCACCACCGGTCGTCGTCCCCGCGCCACGGCCGTCGGCCAACGCGATGATCACGTGCCCGCGCTGTGGCACCTCCACCCCGGTCGGGTTCGCGTACTGCCAGCAATGCGGGCTGCACATGCAGGGCATCGCACCGACCGATCCGGGCGGCACTGGCGCTCGCCCGCGAACGCCGTCGGCGTCGCCGCCGCCGGCGCAGCTGGTCGCGGTTGCGGGCGGCATCGATCCTCATGCCGGAACGCTCGCGCAGCCCGACCAGCCGCGCGCGGTTGCGCCGATGCGCCCGTCGGCTCCCGCGCCCGGTCCGGCGGCCGGACAATGGGGCAGCGCGGTGCTGGTCAACCGCGACGGCAGCGATGGGCAACGCTTCGCGCTCGTCTCCGACGACACCGTCCTCGGGCGCAACGGCGCTGATATCGCGTTCGACGACGATCGGTTCCTCGCGCGCCAGCACGCGCGGATCGAACGCGCTGACGGCGTCGTGCGCGTGCATCCGCTCGACACGTTGAACGGCGTGTTCCGCAAGGCCGATGCGCCGGTCGAGCTCGTCGATGGCGCGACGTTCCTCGTCGGCCGCGAGGTGTTGCGGTTCGAGCGCGTGTCCGCCGAGGAGCGCACCGTGCATCCGCTGATCCGCCACGGCGTCGCGCTGTTCGGATCGCCGCCGCGCGAGCCGTGGGGCCGCGTGCTGCAGATCATTCCGTCCGGCGGTCACCGCGATGTCCGGCACTTGTTCGGCGAAGAGATCGTGCTCGGTCGCGAAGACGGCGACATCGTCTATCGCGACGACGCGTTCATGTCGCGCCGCCACGCCGCACTCAATTGGAACGGCAAGACGTGTCAGCTCACCGACCTCGGGAGCTCGAACGGCACGTTCGTTCGCATCCAAGCCGCGACCGCGCTCAAGCACGGCGATCACATCCGGCTCGGCGATCAGTTGTTGCGGATCGAGCTGCGGTGACGCTGACGGTTGCGGTCGCGGGAGCCACCGATGTCGGTGAGGTCCGCGAGCACAACGAGGATCATCTCCTCGTCGGTGACCTCGACGGCGATCGCGTCGTCGAAATGATCGGGTCGTGGCACTCCGAAGCAGTGCGCGGCCCGCTGCTCGTTGTCTGCGACGGCATGGGCGGGGTCGAAGGCGGCGAGGTCGCGT